>JBGSXN010000174.1:0-9478 GCA_041751355.1 Pyrinomonadaceae bacterium | reverse complement strand
CGCATCTTGTTTACGCACTGTAATAGCCATGGGTCCGAAATCGGCATAATCGTCAGCATAGATACGCTCCAGCTCTGCCCGATTTCCTTTTTGAGTATGCTCGCTCCAGGTTTTATCAAACTGCTCAAGGGCGGCTTTTTCTGCATCGCTGCACTGAGCAATAGCCGATACTGTAAATAAAGCGGTCAACAAAACTGTCGCCAATAAATTTCTTATACACATAGTTTTCTCTCCTAAAAGTAATATGGGTGATGAGCCTTTCTGCTTCGCTTACTTTTTTCGCTTCTTGATACTCTTGTTTCCTTAGAAACCGAAAAACCTTTTTTTGACCTCCCTTATCCTTTATAATCAACTTAAAGCAATTACTTTTGAACCGTTATTAACTTTGTAATCCAGGCACGGAGAAAAAGTCTTTTGTAAATCTCAAAGATTTCTCAAAGATTTCTCTTTATTGCGTATGAGTAGTGAAAACAACAACTTACGCAGATTCGAAAACTACGAAGTAAACCTCGAAAAAAGAATTTTGTGGTTTGAAGATGGTCCGGTCGAACTACCAATTAAAGCCGTGGAGCTGCTTTGCGTCTTGATTGAAAGCGAGGGAAAAGTTGTCACGAAAGCGGAACTACTCGAAAAGGTCTGGCAGGATTCTTTTGTCGAAGAAAGCGTTTTGCCCCAGAATGTCTATCTTCTGCGAAAGACATTTAAGGAACACGGAGTTAAGGACAGTCTAATCCAAACTGTCCCCCGCCGCGGCTATCGTTTTGCTGGCGAAATTAGCGAAACGTATGATGAAGAAACCGTCATTGAACGCGAAACTTTCGAGCGCAAGTTTATTGCGGGAAGCCAACTGTCGGATGAAGGGATTCGGGAAGTGATCAGCAGTTTGGTTGATTCGCAAACCGCACAAATAATTGATTTATACAACAACGGGCAAGCCGAACCGCATAAATCCGCCGTTTTTACAAAAAAACTCTTTCCTGTATATCTTGCCGCTGCGCTTTTATTAGTTCCGGCAATCGCTTTTTTAATCTGGTTCTGGATTTATCCGGGTTACCTTCAAAAAAAATCGGCAAACGCTCCGTTGGTTTTCAGCCAAAACCTGAAATACGAACGCATTACCGAATCGGGCAGAGCTTTTTACGTTGGGCTTTCGCCCGATAATCAAAATGCCGCGTATGTCATACACACGGCTAAAGATAAATACAGTTTGATCCTGCATCATCTGCCGACGGGAAGCGAAACCATTGTCGTCCCGCCGGAAGAACTCGATCTGTTCTGCATACAGTTTTCCCCCGACGGAAATTATATCTATTACGGCGGACAGACAGGCACTAAAGCCAAAACCATTTACCGTGTTCCGATTTACGGCGGTTTTAGTCAAGCGGTTTTAACCGACTTCACGCATTATTTTAGTATTTCACCCGACGGCGAATGGCTGGCCTTTTACCGACAGGTGCCTGAAGAAAAGGCAAATTATCTGGAAATTGCACGCAGTCGGGACGGAAGCGATCGAAGAATGATCACTAAACGTTCGGGCAAAGAACATTTTAAGCTTTGGGGAACGGCACCGGCATGGTCGCCAGACGGTCAAAAGATGGTTGCAGCGGTAATGTCGAAGTTCGGCGATGACGAGCAATACACACAGCATCTGATCGAAATAAATATTGCTGACGGCAGGCAAACGCCGATCAAAAGTCCTGATTGGTATTCCCTGCATCAACCTTACTGGAAAGCCGACGGTAAGGGGATTTTTTTAATGGTGCGGGAAAAGATCGGCAAACCCGTCCAACTCTGGCATTTGAATTACCCGTCGGGCGAAGCGGGAAATGTCACCAACGATACAAATGATTACCGCGAATTTCGTCCGGCATCGGATTCAAGCTTTCTGATGGCGGCCACCTGGATAAAATCGGAAAATCTTTTTCTTGTGCCCATTGATGATCCGACAAAGTATCAGCAAATGACTTTTGATACCGGAGCACGAAACGGGGCATACGGTCTAAAATGGACGGTTGACGGAAAGGAGCTTTTATTTACGCGAAGTGAAGGTTTTGGTATCAGCAATATCTGGAAAATGAATGTGGAAATATCGGAAATCCGGCAAATCACATTAGATGAAAATTCGTTCCATAATTACATAGACGTTACGCCGGACGGCAAATCTGCCGTATTTGCCTTAGAACGTGAAGGTTCAGCCCATCTTTGGCAAATTGATCTGGACGGTACGAATCCGCGGCAGATCACTAACGGTAAAGGGGAAAATTCGACGGAAATTTCGCCGGACGGGAGATGGATTTATTTTGCGGGAAACGGTTTGTGGAAAATGCCTTTGGAAGGCGGTGAACCCATTAAACTCTGGGAAAGGTCTCCCGGAACATTCCGCATTTCGCCGACCGATCCGAAGCAAATAGTCGCGTACTTTTATGATCCGAAAGAAAATAAACAAAATCAGTATAAGGTTATTTTATTTTCCGAGGACGACCCGGGAAATTTTAAAGATATAAAAATTCCGCCGGTCGGACAATACGAGTGGAAACCGGACGGGAGCGGATTTTATTATGCCGGCAGTGGTGAAGGTTTTAACAATATCTGGTTTTATTCGCTTAAAAACAAAAACTCTTACCAAATCACAAATTTCATCGACCAGCGTATCAACAACCTGAGTCTTTCGCCGGACGGTAAAACATTAGCCATATCACGCGGTGCTGCAACCGGAAATATACTTAAGATAAGTGGATTTACAAGTCAATTTTAGTAAGAAAGTCAAGTACAGGCAGCATTCTGGTTTGGAAATAGGGTTGCGATTGAACGGGGGAACATTCAAATTGGTTGTATGATATACGAACCGGTCGAGGCGCACACGGGGAAGGCGATCAGAACGGTAGAAAAATTTCACAATAGGAATACAAAGTAGCGTGAAGTGTACGAGTGCGGATCCGTAGTTCTTCTGACCGACCGCCATGGGCCCACTCCGCTAAATGCGATCGGGTCCGAGATCTGATCCGGCCCAAGTACCTCAGCTACAGTCAGGGGTGTTAGGCGGCTTTTTAGAGTCAGGCTACTCGATCCCTTTTTTCTTCATCCACAATCGCTGTTTTCGCTCAACGGCTGCATCGTGCTTGGATGAACCCTCGAGTTCCTTAGCTACCGTTCTGTCACCGAGCATGAAATTAGCGTAACGGGGAATATCCCGCTCATCCAAAGAACCTTCCAGGATCGCGATCGCTATGGCATTTGTCAGGGCCGAGCGGTATTGCTGCAGCCGTGCGCCGTAGGCGGCGGTCGCCAAACGGGGAGAACCGATGTAGCCTGGCCAGCTCGGTGCCCTGGCCACCTTAAATAGCTCAGCCGGGTTGTTCGCGGGAAACGGTGGCAGCGTGCGGTAGACGGGATCAACGAGGTTCGGACGCAAGAAAAGCAGCCGGCTAGTTTCCTCCAATCCGGCATGAACGTCGAACGAACCATTCTCTCTGCTTTCCGATTCAGATAGATTCAGATCCGGTGGAGCTAGTTTCAGCTTAGACAATTGTTCGGGTCCAGGTTCGAGACCATGCAGATTGACCATTTTTCCGCTGTAAGTGTCGCGGAAGTAATCTCCGGCCTGGTCCAACATAAGATTATGGAATGGTGCGCCGTGACCATGCATTACGATAATCCGGCGAAATCCCTGGTCTCCGAGTTCAGCGGCCAGATCCATAAAGATGGCCCTCAGCGTCGTCCGGCGAATCGAATAAGTGCCGGGGAAAACATATTTCCCGCCGATCTCGTTACCACCCGCGTGACCGAGAGGTATGATCGGAAATACAAGCACGGACCAGCCCGAACGCTCAACGATCGCCTCCGCCAATTTTTCGGTCAACCACTCGTTCGAGTAGCCGTCTGCGAACGAGGGAAGGTGCGGCCCATGTTCTTCGAGGACGCCGCCCGGAAGTATGACGACGGTCTTCTGTTTGTCGAGGGCACGTATCTGTTCGGCGTTCATCTGCGCTACGCGATATATCTGGGCTGTCACCGTGCCGCTCAATAGCGCGGCGATTGCCGTGATCATTAATATTCCTTTCATTATCTTGTCCCCCAAAAAGCCCCCGAATGCCCGGCGTTACGCGCCGTGACCAGACGGGATATCAACATAATCTCGCGTCTGAAAGCTACGCTAATCCGTCATCGCCTCAGCTATGGATCGTTCGACGGTGTTTTGAGGCGTTGTTAAATTCATGCGCCGTTTCATCACGCATCGTGAATTACATATGATCCGGATCCGCTCCGAATAGTTGTGTCCGCGCGCGTGCCAGGTATATGTGTTCATCAATACGATGTCGCCTGCCTTCCCGGTAATTTCAACGACTTCGCCCATGTCGGTTCGGCTTTGCATATAAGCGTTTATATCGTCGTGAGGAACGCCGCGCCCGTGCGGGTCCGAGTTCGCCATATAGCGGATCACCTGTTTATGAGAAGTCACTTCAATAAATGTCCCGCCGCCCCAGGCGTCTATGTCACTGAACAGACCTAAACAGATGACTGCATACTCAGGATCGTCGAGCCGGTGCAGAGCCTCGCCGTCAATGTGCCAGCCCACAGCAGGCACGATCCTTTTGGCAGGCGCATATCCGGGAAAGCTGATCGGAAACCAGCCCCACTCTGTGATCGGATGGTAGTTATCCTTTCCCAAGAGATCGTCTACGCATTGCTGTATTTTTTCGTTCCAGAGATTGCGGAACGGGCCCGTAGAGAATGCTTCCTGAATATGCACATATCCCGCCTCGCGGACTATGTCGAGGTTCGGGTCGTCGATCTGCTCAAGAACAAACTCTGCGCACTGATGTGCAACGATCGGGTCAAACGCTTCCCTAATGTGAAGAAAGCCATGATCAAGTAAGCTTATTTTTTGCGACTCGCCTATCATTCCCGACTCGCTCCACGGATACTCAGCCTAACGCCGACTCATTCCAACGATCCGACAATCTGCTTTCGAGCGGCAAGTCCGCCGAGGTAGGCCGCGACGAACTTTGTTGAAAATGAAATTGTTAAGAGCAGTGCCATTCTGGATACCTCTCCGACCAGTATAATTATCGTTATATCGATCAGAAAATATACAAGCCAGACGAGCAGGGCGGCAGTCAGGCTCCAACGTGCCCCAAATTTTCTCGCTATCCAACGGCCCGCAAAAAACATCAAGGGCATTCCGACGACGATGCTCGAATACGGTGCGCTCAACTCCGCATGTGCCTGATAATGCTCCATGTCCCGGCCAGGATCGATAACATAGCTGTACGCCACCATATACAGAACATGAATCGCTACGTTGACGATCAAGACGGCGATGGCTGCCGGGATAATCCATACCCATCGATTTTTCGTCGTAGACACTTCTTTCATATTGCAGTTTTCCTTAATTTGAAATGGAAAAAGCAACTGAAATTTACCATAAATCACATCAGTACAGCATCTCGTTTCAGTTCGCAATAAGCTTGATTTAGAGACACCTAACTGTTGGCATAAAAGTGAGACCGCGGCACGGCTCTAAGTCGGAGGGCCGGTTGGGATAATAACGAGTCTTCGGTCCTTTACATCGCCACTCTTGATCGGATCAAGCACTGACTTATCCTTTTCCCAACGCTCGCGCGAGACAGGGTGGATAGAAGCTGTTCGGTCTTCGCAGGTCGGCGGCAGGTACGCGTAGGCGGGGTCTTCGCTGGGGCAATCATTTCCTTGATCGAGCCGCAGGTAATACTCGCTGCCGGCTGCGACTTCGAGTTCGAGGCGGCCCCACATCAGGCGGGTGTCGAAATTGTACTTTCCGGGCGGCAGCCGCAGCACAAAATAGCGTTTATTTCTAAGCCCCGCTATCTTTATATTTTCCGGCTTAGGCCCGGAGCCCGAGCGATCATTGAAATAGACCGGGCGCGTTTTAATAAGGAACCCGAGTACTACCGTGCCCTCGTCATAGCGGTAAACGTACACGGTTGTGAGGTCCTGGTGTGACGTCTGAGAGGTTGCGCCTGACGGAGGCCCCTGCGCCACGCCACTTCCGGCGCAGATCAGCCAGGACAGGATTATTAAGGCAATTGATCGCATATTCCGCATGATCTTAACCCCTAGCTTAACCCACCGGTTGCCCGAATTTAAATCACTACGCTATTCGCGGTCGGGTGTATGCCGTGGTTGGGCGCCGCACCGCGGTACAGATCGCCGCACGGACATTAACTCTCACCCAAGACCGACGGCCCCCATGAGTTGTCAACTACAATACGCCACCCGCTGTCCGCTTGCCGACGAAAAACAACCGAAGCAAAAGATTCCCTCGACGCAGAATCTCCACCCACAGTGGTGCCGGTGAAATTCCACTTAGAGGTGAAAAGTGCGATATCGCCAGTTTCAATCACATGTGTCTTCTCTTGTTTGGCAGTTCCTTTGATGTTAGCGAAAATCCACTCGTAAACTGCTCGCAGTTCTACCTTTCCTGTCGCGAGCCTCCCCGGTTCTACCACCATTACCGCCCCGTCCTCGTAAAAATCTAAGACGGCTTCAATGTCACCTCGATTAAAGGCTTCGTCCAGTAGCTCTACTGCTTCCAGCGGGCTTCGTGCAATCATTCTTCCCTCCAATACCATATGGCAGCCGCCCAAGGTATTCAGGCGGCGTTTTGCGGTCCGTAGAGCTGTTCGACCTCGGCGATGGAGTTGATCACTAGCTGTTCCAGTACTGACTTGTCGAGATCGGCAAGGCTTTTGAAATAGAGGCAGGATCTGCCCATCTTGTGTTTTCCAAGGGTGGAGAGCAGAGCGCGGTTATCGTCTTCTTCGCACGACAGGTAGACCACGAGGTCGCGGCCGCGAATGGCGAAGCCGGCCAGCGGTGCCTCACCGGTTCTGCCGCTCTCGTATTTGTATCGATACGAGCCATAGCCGACGATGCTCGGGCCCCACATCTTTGGTTCCTGCCGGGTGATCCTCTCGAACATCGCCATTAACTCGCCGCAGTCGGCGCTCTGCTGTTCGCTCGCTCGTGAAGCAATGTACTCCTCAACGCTGGCGTCAGTCGGCTTTGTCTTGTTCTCGGCCATAGAAACGGTCTCCGTTGTTCGATTCGGCTCCTAACTAGCGATGCTCGAAATTGATAATACGTCGGCATCGGCTTATTATTCAAGGTTACGTAAGACGCTGAGACGGGGTCCGCTTCCGTCGTGATTCGCACTGTTCGGGAATGGCCTGGACACAAAAGAGTCACCCGCAAGCCCAGATATGTCTAATACTATCGTCGCACTTGCAACACCAACCGGCCGCAGCGGGATAGGGGTGATCCGGCTGAGCGGGCCGGCGTCGGTGGAGATCGCTGCGCGGATGACGGGCGGAAACGTTGGGGGGCTGAGCCCGCGTTACGCTCACTTGCGCAAACTCGTCGATCCCGCGAGCGGCGAGGCGATCGACGAGGCGATCATCACTTATTTCAAAGCTCCCAGTTCATTCACCGGCGAAGACGTTGTCGAAATAAGCTGCCATGGCTCGCCGGTGCTGCTTAGGCAGGTGATCGATATTTGCCTCGCGCTGGAAGCCCGGATGGCGGACGCGGGGGAATTCAGCCTGCGGGCGCTGGCGAACGGACGGATGGACCTCGCCGAGGTCGAGGCGATCCGCGATCTGATCGACGCGCAGACCACAGCAGCGGCCCGCCAGGCTGTACGCCAGATGGGCGGCGAATTTTCAAAACAGCTCACACCGCTGAAGGACGACCTTCTTAATGTGATCGTCGTGCTCGAATCTGCGCTTGAGTTTGTCGAGGACGATCTGCCCGAGGTGCAGACAGAGGGCGTTAAGACGAAGTTGGCCGAGATCGCCGCCGAGATCGAAGAGCTGGCCGACACATTCTCGGCCGGGCGGCTGATACGCGACGGGCTGCGAGTGGCACTGGTCGGTCGGCCGAACGTGGGCAAATCGAGCCTTTTCAATGCCCTGCTGGGATCGGACAGGGCCATCGTCACTGAGATCGCGGGCACCACGCGCGACCAGCTTCATGAAAGATTTACTATCGGCGATATTCCTATCTCGCTGATCGACACCGCCGGCCTTCGAGAGACGTCGGACACGGTCGAAAGCATCGGCGTCGAGCGTTCTCGTGCGACGATCGCCGATGCCGATATCGTGGTGGTGATGCTCGACGCTTCAGAAGCGATCACGCAGGAAGACCTCGATATTCTCGAGAGTGTAAAGGAACTGAATTTCATCGTGGTCATCAATAAGATCGACAAGACCCCTTCGGCGGATATCGACAAACTTATCGCGGGGGCTCATTCGAAGCTCGCATTTCTGAGGCCAAAGGTGACGCCGCTCTCGGCCAAAACCGGCGAAGGGCTCGACGATCTGCAGGGCGCGATCGTTCGGCCGTTCTCGCCCGAGGATGTAACGACGTCCGGGTTCCTCGTGACAGATGCCCGTCACCATGATCTGCTTGTAAGATCAAAAGCGGAGATCGAACAATCTCTCGGCCAACTCGACGAAAAAATGAGCGAAGAGATCGTCCTCATTGGTCTTCACAACGCTCTTAAATACCTCGGGCAAATCACGGGCGAAACCACAACGGAAGATATGCTGACCCGCATTTTCTCAACGTTTTGCATCGGGAAATGAATTCTTACAGGTTTTGCAGGTTTTATCAATAGCTTGACAAAACCTGGCAGGAAGTCCATATTTTGCTAGGAATACCGTGAAACGAATCGCAGCATTATTATTTGCACTAGCACTCGCCGGAAATGTCTGGGCGGGTATCTGCGATTGTTTTGATGATTCGAGCCATTCGGCGTCAAAATGCTGTAAACGCGACAGAGCCGAACGTCCATCGGTTTCCAAAAAGCCCTGCTGCGGGGCTGAATGCGGGCAATCCGCTTTTGTCACTGTACACCGCACTCAAACGGACTCGACGGTCAAGATCCCTCTCCCGGCAGACTTGCTCAGCTTGAGCCCGTTTGTCCTCGAGCAAACTGAGTTTGCTCGCTTTGGTGATCGCAAGGGTTTCAGCCCTGATCGCGACTACCGGCCGCATTTCCCGCGGCCGCCCAACCTCTACATAAAACACAACTCGTTCCTGATCTAGCTTAACGGCCTGATGCAGCCGCGCCCCTTGTCGTGGCGGTATTGGCCTGTTTTGCTGCGCCTAAGTGTCTTTAAATCGCACTTTGGCGGTCCCTTATTAACTAAACCTACAAAACGGAGAAAAAAACTATGAAAAGACTTATTGCGATCTCACTATTTGCTTTTGCCGCCCTTATGTCTGCCGCTTGCGGTTCCGGCCCTACCTCGGGCGACGCTTCCGGAAAAACGATCAAGAGCGGGCCGGCCGGCAATAACCTGACAGCCACACTCTCGAGTTCGGACGGTGTGCTGCGAAAGGGAAAACAGAATTTCACGCTGACCTTCACCGATGCGTCCGGCAAGCCCGTTGACGTGGGTGCGGTCGCACTCAACTTTCACATGCCCGCGATGGG
>JBGSXN010000173.1:0-2783 GCA_041751355.1 Pyrinomonadaceae bacterium | reverse complement strand
GCACGACTGGCGCGGCCCGTCCTCCAGCATCAAGCCTTGGGCCGTTTATCAGCTGCACCATCAGTGCGTTGCGCCCCTTCAATTTCTTGGTCCCCGCGAAGCGACTAAAGAATCCGCCGCAAGCACTACATGCTTCCCATTTCAATAGAACATTCATTTCGACGTCAAACACTATGATGCCGCCATTACTAGGCCAAAGCTCTGGCTTTCCATCCGTATTTATGAATGCCTCCTGAATCCCAAAAGAATCACAACCCACAACAACCACGCCTCGGTTGGGAACTAGGTCATTCCGAACGGCGACAGCGCACTTCGCAGGCGGGTGAGTAATCGCACTCCGATTTACCTTATTGGTTGTCTTTCCTTTTTGCGCTTCAACCTTGCTCGGTGGGGCAAAAAAAAGAGCAGCCATCACACCTGCGAGAATAACGATTGTTCTCATTGTGCTCTCCCATCATTTGCTGACCGCCTACTTTATGATTTAGCCCTGGTCGGTTGTCCATTCAAGGTCGGTCCAAATTAGTACACCCTCGAATAAGAATAAGTCGTAACAATCCACCCTCCGTCGGGCTTTTTTCCAAATTCAACTGAATAAACATCAGTGCTGTTGTTTTTGCTGCGAACCGTACAGCGAGCCGATGCGGTAGTTTCAATCAACAGAACTAATCGTTCACAGCTCTCAACTACAAGACCCTGAGTATTATCTGGACTTGCTTGGCCTTGCTTGTCCAGAAATTCTTGGAGAAGTCCAGCTGCCGATGACTCGGTTAGGGCATTGCTACAAGCTAGTGCAAGGATGACCCAGAGCATAACGGCCGTGATCTTAGACCTTCTGATTAGATAATTTTTCATCGCTTCTCCTTCACTATTGTGATGGTCCTAGCGCGCGATTGTGGAGCTAGTGGTTTCGCCACAGATCGCTCCGTGCGGACGGCGATTGTTGTTGGCTATTAACGCCTCGAACTTTGCCATGACCAACAATCCTACCGTGGTTGGACCAAGTAATCACAATTTTGTTTGACTTTCACAGACTTTATAAACGAAAACCTTTTCAATGTAAAGGCTTCGAGGCGTTGGAAGTTGTCTATTTCCGGACAAGACACCAGTCACGTTTTACCTGTCACCTGTCTTCACGTCACTCGTTACCGTTTAGTGTTTACCTTTACCGCCGATCGCGGCCCTTGGCCATCGCAAATCGGTCGAACCTGTGCTAATCTTTCGGCATATTTCCGAACTCAATCCAAGGTAAAAGCTAAAACATATGATCGCGACCCTATTATTGCCGCTCGTCCTGCTTTTTCAGGTCCCGCAGCCCACGCTTCCGGCAGCGACGGCCAGTCCGGCACCGCGTCAGACGGAATCGCCGCGTCCGGCGGCCACACCGGAAAAGGAAGAACCGCCAGTCGTAACGAAGCATTCGATCCGCGTTGGTGCCCGCCAGCTTAATTACACAGTCACCACCGGATACATGCCGATCAGGAACGCAGGCACGGGCGACACCGAGGCCCGGATGTTCTACATGGCCTACACCCTCGACAATCCGCCAGCGAAGCGTCCGCTGATGTTTTCGTTCAATGGTGGTCCCGGCTCGGCATCCGTGTGGCTCCATCTCGGTGCCCTCGGGCCGCGACGCATAAAGATGCTCGATAGCGGACTGATGCCGCCGCCGCCGTATCAAATGGAAGACAACCAATCGACGTGGCTAACCGAAACCGATATGGTGTTTATCGATCCGGTAGGTACAGGCTATTCGAGGGCGGTAAAACCTGAGCTTGCCAGTAAGTTCTTCGGCGTCAATGGAGATATTGAGTCGGTTGGCGAGTTTATCCGTATGTATCTCGGTCGTCATGAGAGGTGGATGTCTCCGTTGTTCCTCGTCGGCGAGAGCTACGGCACCACACGGGCAGCGGGGCTTTCAAACCATCTGTTTAATAGGGGCATTAGCCTCAATGGCATTGTCCTCGTCTCGACAGTGCTCAATTTTCAAACTATCCGGTTTGCAGATAACAACGATCTGCCTTTGGTCCTAATAGTACCGTCCTACGCCGTAACGGCCTGGTATCACAAGCGTTTGTCGCCGGCCATGCAGAACAAATCGGTCGAGCAGGTTGCACAGGAAGCACGCATCTTTGCGGCAAACGAATATATGCCCGCGATGCTGCGGATAGATCAACTCACGGATAGTGAGCGTTCATCGCTCGCGGCCAAATTCGGCGCGCTGACAGGACTGAGTCCTGACTTCGTAATCAGGAATAATTTCAGGGTTGAATTGGGCAAATTTAATAAGGAATTGCTGCGAAGTGAGCGACGCACTTCCGGCCGGCTCGACAGCAGATTCACGGGCATCGATCGTGACGCCGCCGGCAGCAATCCTGACTCAGACCCCAGTATGAATGCGATCCGTCCGCCATATACGGCGGCGTTTAACAGTTATGTGCGTGGCGAACTGGGGTTCAAGACCGATACGGAATATTATATTCTCGGCGGCGGGATCACCACGCCGTGGAATTACAACGTTACGAACGCCTATGCCGACACGAGTATCTCGTTAAAAGACGCCATGGCGAAAAATCCGTATATGAAAATCCTCGTGGCAAGTGGATATTACGACCTTGCAACGCCCTTTTTCGCTGCCGAATATACATTCTCAGCCATGAATCTCGATCCGACACTTCGGCGCAATGTAAGCTTCACCTACTATGAATCGGGCCATATGATGTATATCGAAAAAAACTCGCTCGAGAGACTGAAAACCGATGCCGCAAATTTCATACGCAGTTCGG
>JBGSXN010000172.1:0-24238 GCA_041751355.1 Pyrinomonadaceae bacterium | reverse complement strand
GCGGGTTTGGCCGAGGGTGGCATCCCTATCGGCGCGGCATTATTCGACGGCGAGGGAAATCTCCTCGGTCGCGGCCATAACCGCCGTGTACAAGAAGGCGACCCTTCCATCCACGGCGAAACAGATGCTTTTCGCAAAGCCGGGCGCCAGCGATCGTATCGTGACACGATAATGGTGACCACGCTTGCTCCGTGCTGGTATTGCAGCGGGCTCGTGCGGCAATTCAATATCGGTACTGTCATTGTCGGTGAATCCCGCACATTTCAGGGCGGCATCGACTGGCTGCGTGAGAATGGTGTTATGGTGATCGTTATGGATTCTGACGAATGCAGAGAGATGCTTGAAGGATACATCCGAGAGCATCCGGAGATCTGGAATGAGGATATTGGGGAGTAATGGATCAAGATGCAATCGCAAAATACGGGGCTGCTTGTAATCTATATCGTCGGGATGCTCGCTGTAGCTGTTGCGGTCGCCTTTTACGTTCTTTCAAGGATGGGACGAAAAAAGGAGGTTTACGGTGCACGGACAGCGGTTGATTCCGAGGACTATTACACTCGATATTTCAGCGAATCGGGGGTCGAATACGAGACGGTCAAGGGAGTTTTGGAATCTTTGAATAGCAGCACATCGTTAGATTTTTCGAGAGTCGATCCTGACGAACCGTTTTCGCGCAGAATCTCAGAGCTCTTAAATCCCGAGGATTGGGTAGATCTCGAGTTTGAGATCGAAGAGAAATTCAAGCTGGACGTTGCTGAGCTTCAGCCGTTTGAGACAGTACGGCAGTTGATCCATAGTGTCGCCATTCTCGAAAAGAATGAGTAAAATCACCACCCCAGAACAAGCCGTCAAATGCATCAAGTCCGGCGACCGTGTCTTCATCCACAGCGTTGCCGCCGCTCCGCAAACTCTTATCAAGGCGATGACGGCACGCGCTCCTGAGCTGCGCAATGTCGAGATCGTCCATCTACACACCGAGGGTCCGGCTCCATACGCTGCGGCTGAACTGGCCGAGAGTTTTCATGTAAATGCCTTCTTTGTAGGAGCGAATGTCCGTCCAGCCCTACTCGAGGGACATGCCGATTGTGTGCCGGTCTTCCTGTCCGAGGTACCCGCTCTGTTTCGCGATGGCATTCTACCGCTCGACGTGGCGATGCTGCATGTTTCGCCGCCGGATAAACATGGCTTCTGCACGCTCGGAGTGTCAATCGATGTTGCAAGGGCTGCATTTGAAACGGCGAAATGCGTCATCGCCCAGGTCAATCCGCAGATGCCGCGGACACAGGGCGACGCACTTATCCACATCAGCAAGATCGACAGCGTGGTCGAGGTGGGCGAACCGCTTCACGAAGTTCCGATGCCCCTACTTACCGAGGCGGACATCGCCATCGGACGCCATATTGCAGAATTGATCGAGAATGGGGCGACGCTGCAAATGGGTATCGGATCGATCCCGAATGCGGTTCTCGCGGCACTAGGAGATCACAAGGACCTAGGCGTCCACACCGAGATGTTTTCGGACGGCGTGATTCCACTCGTCGAAAAGGGCGTGATAAACGGCCGCCGTAAGGTGAAACATCCCGGCCGTATGGTCGCGGGCTTTGTTATGGGCACCCGCAAACTTTACGACTTTGTCGATGATAATCCGCAGGTGTTGATGCTAGATATTGCCTACGTGAACGACACTTCCGTAATCCGCCGTAATCCAAAGGTCAGCGCTATCAACAGCGCTATAGAGGTAGACCTGACGGGCCAGGTCTGTGCAGATTCGATAGGTACCCGGCTTTACTCCGGCGTAGGCGGCCAGATGGATTTTATTCGCGGAGCATCCCTCTCTGAGGGCGGCAAACCGATAATCGCTCTGCAGTCCGTCACCTCCCGCGGCGAGAGCAAGATCATGCCGTATTTGAAAGAAGGTGCGGGCGTGGTCACCACCCGGGCCAACGTACACTATATAGTCACAGAATATGGCGTCGCCTATCTCCACGGGAAGAATCTGCGCCAACGAGCTACCGAGTTGATCCGTATTGCTCATCCCGATCATCGGGAGGCCTTGGAGCGGGCCGCATTCGATCGCTTTCGTTGCCTGTGACCGCCAAAAAAGTGAATTTGAATGCACCACATCTTAATCATAAGATAGTAGGTTGGCGTTAAATTTTAATACTCGTTATTTTTTAGAGGTGACATAATCAATGGCAAATAATAAGGATGCAGTAATAATTAGTGCGGCGAGAACGCCGGTAGGTAAATTTCAGGGCCTGCTTAAAGGCTTCAAGGCCCCCGAGCTGGGTGCCATCGCTATCAAAGAAGCGGTCAAACGTGCAGGCATTGAGGTCGACAAGGTTGACGAGGTCATCATGGGCTGCGTGGTCCAGGCCGGGCTCGGCCAGGCACCTGCACGCCAGGCGGCAATTAAGGCGGGCTTGCCGCCTGAAGTGTCGGCACTGACCGTTAATATGGTGTGCGGTTCCGGACTTCGTTCCGTTGCTCTTGCCTCCCAGGCTGTTCAGCTAGGCGACGCGGAGTATGTCGTAGCGGGCGGAATGGAGTCGATGTCAAACGTCCCCTACGCTCTGCAAACCGCCCGCGACGGCTTTCGCATGGGAAATCAGGAAGCAACCGACCTGATGATCCATGACGGCCTTTGGTGTCCGTTCGAGAACTGGCACATGGGCAATACCGGTGAAGTCGTTTCCGAAAAGTATCAGATAAATCGCGAAGCTCAGGATGAGTTTGCATTCAACTCGCATCGCAAGGCCCACGAGGCCCGCGAGGCCGGATATTTTGCCGACGAGATCGTGCCGATCGAGATCCCGCAAAAAAAGGGCGATCCTATCGTCCTCGATTATGACGAGCCGGTTCGCTCGGATACGACAGTGGAAAGCCTCGGCAAACTCAAGCCCGCTTTCAAAAAGGAAGGCGGTACCGTTACGGCCGGCAATGCGCCTGGCGTAAATGACGGAGCTTCGGCCCTGGTTGTTACCTCGGCCGGAAATGCCGACTCGATGGGTGTCACGCCTCTCGGCCGCATCGTTGCGTCGGCAACATCGGGCATTGAACCAAAATACATTATGATGGCTCCGGTCCGCGGCGTGCAGAATGTCCTTGCAAAAGCCGGATGGGAGATGGATTCCGTCGATCTGTTCGAGCTCAATGAGGCATTTTCGGTCCAGGCACTGGGCGTAATGCAGGAACTTGGCCTGATGATCGAAAAGGTCAATGTAAACGGCGGCGCAGTAGCCTTGGGCCATGCCATCGGCAATTCCGGCGGACGGATCCTCACGACTCTGCTTTACGAAATGAAGCGACGCGGGGCTAAGCGAGGCGTTGCTGCCCTGTGCCTCGGAGGCGGAAATTCAGTCGCCATGGCTGTCGAAAGGGACTGACACCGATTTTTCGCAACAATTCATTTGCGGTTGTCGTAATTTTGATTAGAATTACGGCGACCGCTAATTTTTTGAGGTGACCCCTATGACAGCAAAAGAACACAATAATTTACTCGGGATATTCATTTTGATACAGGGCGGTTTAACCGTCTTTGTAGGCATACTGCTCGTACTCATCTACGGAGGAATGGGCGTGGCACTTATGGGTGCAGGGCCTGATCAGGAGGCGAAGTTTGCCGGCGGGATTATATTCGTAATAGGTATGGTCTGCGCCGTCGTGGTCATCGCCTTTTCAGCCTTGTACTTTTACACCGGCATTAAGATACGCAAAGTGCAAAACATCGGCCGGACCCTCGGCATAATCGTCAGCGTGCTGTCGCTATTCAGTTTCCCGCTAGGCACAGCCCTCGGCGTATACGGGCTATGGTTCTTCCTTGGCGATCTCGGTAAGGGACTCTATTTGGGAACTGCTGGGAATGGAAATCCTTTTACCCAGGTTCCGCCGCCGCCGAATAGCTGGCAGTGATACGTGAAATCCGCACTATTGACGTATCGAGCGCCTAGCCACAAATAAGCCACTCATTCACGAATTCTCCTATTCGTGCATTCGTGGCTTATTCAACATTTCATCGGGTGAATTTCCGAGTGGTTGTCTTACGGTCCAATTTCCGATAGATTCATAGTTTCGTTTTTCCATTCTGATAAAAAGAGGAAACCTATAATAAATGAGTGATCTTATCGGTGTAATTGGTGCAGGAACAATGGGTAACGGTATCGCGCAAACGGCGGCATCGTCGGGTATGAACGTCGTACTCTGCGATATCTCTGTCGAAGCTGTAGAAAAGGGCCTGGCAAATGTAGGCAAAAGCCTTGACCGCTTTGTAAAGAAAGAAACGATCACAGAGGATCAGAAATCTGAGATCCTCGGTCGTATTACTGCGGTTACATCGCTCAATGACCTCGCGGAATGCGGCCTTATCGTCGAGGCTGCCACGGAAAACTTTGACACAAAAAAACAGATCTTTGAAAAGATCGATTCCGTGACCGGCCCCGACTCGATCCTGGCCACAAACACTTCGTCGATATCAATAACCAAGATCGCCGCGGTAACAGGCCGGCCCGAAAAGGTCATCGGGATGCATTTCTTCAACCCGGTGCCGCTTATGAAATTGGTTGAAGTTATCCGCGGAATTGCAACATCCGATGAGACTTATGGGACAGTGAAAGACCTCTCAGAGAAGCTTGGAAAGGTGCCGGTCGAATGCAACGACTCGCCGGGTTTTGTATCGAACCGGGTTCTCATGCCGATGATCAATGAGGCCGTTTTTGCTCTGCACGAAGGCGTGGCAACACGCGAATCGATCGACGAGATCATGAAACTCGGTATGAACCACCCCATGGGCCCGCTCACGCTGGCGGATTTTATCGGCCTGGATGTATGCCTCGCTATCCTCAACGTGATGCATGAAGGTCTGGGAGATCCTAAATACCGGCCATGCCCGCTGCTGAAGAAATATGTCGACGCCGGCTGGCTCGGACGAAAGAGCGGCCGTGGCTTTTATGAATACGCCAAATGATGAAGGTCATCGAAACCGAGCGTTTGATGCTCAGGCCGCTTGAGGAATCGGACGCCGACGAGCTTTTTGCTATTTATTCGGTTCCCGAGAATGTCAGATTTATGGGCAAGGGATCAAGCTCTGTCGATGAGCTTCGCGGATATATCTCCCGCCATATCCAGGACCACCCTGGAACCGGTCCCGGCCTTTCAGCAGCGTTTTTAAAAGAGACTGGCGAGATGATCGGCCGGTCCGGGCTTTTTTTCTCAAACATCGACGGCGTGGATGAGGTCGAGCTTGCATATCTGATCGATCGGATCCATTGGGGAAAGGGGTATTCAACCGAGGCGTCACAAGCGATCCTCGACTACGGGTTCGGGGAACTTGGCCTGGAGCGTATCATCGCCATCATTGATCCGCTCAATTCCGGATCGATCAGGGTTGCGGACAAATGCGGCTTTACGTATGAACGTGCCCTGTCGAACTATAAAGACTTTGGCAATGTCGGGCTTTATGCCAAGTGTTCGTGAAACCCGCGTGTGACGCCTTTCGTACAACGATGAAAAGTCGAATTTCGTCCAACAAATACTCTCCGTCATCATTATGAAAAAGATACTACTCGTTTTTCTTCTTTGCCTGATCCTCACTTCAATGGCGGCCGCTCAGGTCAAGGTCGCTCCGCTTGATCTGAAAGAACGCACACTCAGCAACGGAATGAGGGTCGTCACGCATCGTGATACCTCAAATCCGACCGTTTCCATCCACGTCTGGTATGACGTCGGCGGAAAAAATGACCCGCCTGGCCGCTCTGGATTCGCACACATGTTCGAGCACATGATGTTCAAGGCCACAAAAAACATGCCGGACGAGAAGATGGACCGGCTGACGGAGGATGTCGGCGGATTTAACAACGCCTCGACCTGGCCCGACTATACGAATTATTACGAGGTCGTGCCGTCGAACCATCTCGAACCCATCCTTTGGGCAGAAGCTGACAGAATGGTCAATCTCAACGTCGACGAAAAGAATTTTGCGTCCGAACGTGAAGTGGTAAAGGAAGAGTATCGGCAGGGTATTCTCGCACCGCCATACGGAAAGCTTTTTTGGCTGCTCGACGATATAACTTTTCAAAAGCACCCCTACCGCCGAGGCGTGATCGGAAATCTCGAGGAATTGAGTGCGGCAACACGCGAAGATGCCGAGAAGTTTTACCGGACTTTCTACCGCCCCGATAATGCCGTGCTGATCGTAGTTGGCGACTTCGACCAAAAGGAACTTGACGGCTGGATCGATAAATATTTCGGCAGCATCCCTAAACCGACCGGCACCATACCGCGTGTCACCGAAGTAGAACCCGAGTGGACCACCGAACGGCGATTTAACGAGACAGGGCCTCGTGTTCCGTTTCCTGCGACGGCGATCGTATATCGTGCACCGAGGACCACGAGCCCCGATATCCCGGCCCTTCGGCTTGCGGCTTCGATCGTGTCCGACGGTGAAAGCTCAAGGCTCTATCAGACTCTCGTCCGCAACCTTAAGATCTCGCAGCAAGCATTTTTTGACCTCACGTTGAACACTGAAGGTGGCCGCATGTCACTGATCGCTGTCGGCTCACAGGACGGCACCTCAGAAAATCTGGAAAAGGCCCTGCTAGCTGAACTTAAGAAAATTCAGGACAGCGGGGTAACCGCTAAAGAACTTGAAAAGGCCAAGAACCAACTCATCGCCCGAGCGGTTCGGGCTCGCGAAACTAATGACGGCAAGGCCATCGCTATCGAGCGTGCTATCGCGTATCAGGGAGATCCGAAAGACGTCAACAGGGAAGTGGACCAGCTACAGGCCGTTACGGCCGCGGATATTCAGCGGGTTATGAGGCAGTATTTCAAAGATAACAACCGTGTGGTCATCTATTACAACCAGGCGAAGCAGGCGGAGGACAAAAGCAATGAAAATCAATAAAACTCTTCACATTTCCTTTCTGATTGTTGTTGCGGTCATCAGCCAGTTAACGCTTAATGTAAATTCGCAGGTCCCGATGCCGACACCTGGCAAGCCGCGAACCGTGTCCGTCCCGGCCGTAAAGGAGATCAAACTGAAGAACGGCCTTACCGTGGCTGTCGTCGAACGCACTGCGATGCCGTTAGTCACCGTTCAGCTTTTAGTCAAAAACGGTTCCGGTGCCGAACCGAAAGAAAAGGCCGGCCTCGCAAACCTGACCGCTTCGATGCTCACGAAGGGGACAAAGACGCGTTCCGCCACCCAAATCGCCGAAGAAATGGAATTCCTCGGCGGCTCGATCTTCTCATTCGCCGGCTGGCAAAATTCGGCCGCCGGTATGTCGATCACCTCGGATAAGTTCGATGCGGCGATGGCCATATTCGCCGACGTGGTCCGAAACCCTGTCTTCGCTCAGCAGGAACTCGACCTCGAGAAATCACAGGCCGTAGACGGCCTGACGGCTAATCTTTCGCAGCCCGGTTTTTTGGCCAACTATGTCGCGAGCACATACAGCTATGGCGAGCATCCGACAGGCGGGACATTGGCGAGTATAAACTCGATCACGAAAGCCGATGTGGCCGATTTTTACGCCAAGAACTTTCGTCCTGAAGATTCGGTCCTGATCTTTGTCGGGGATATCGCCCCGGAAAAGGCGGTGGCGGCTGCTGAAAAGCATTTCGGGAATTGGCAGAGCGGTGAAAAACCGGGTTCCACTGGTGGATCGATGGGTCCCGTTACCACAGGCAAAAAGGAGCTTATCAGGAGATTTCTCGTAGTTGACATGCCGAATTCCGGCCAGGCATCCGTTAATTTCGTTAAGCCGATTGGCGGCGTTGGGAGACGAGATAAAAATTATTACTCTGCTTCGCTTCTCAATTCACTGCTGGGCGGCGGCTACTCGTCACGGTTGAATCAGGAGATCCGCATCAAACGCGGGCTCAGCTACGGAGCCGGCAGCAGCTTTGCCTGGCGGCCGACGCGGACAAACTTCGGAGCGAGGGCCCAGACAAAGGACGAATCCGCGGCCGAGGTAGCTGAATTGATGTTGGCTGAGATAAAACGGCTGGGCGAAACCGCAGCCACTGATGCAGAACTCTCACCGCGGAAATCAGTACTTACCGGCGGTTTTGGCAGAAACCTCGAAACGAATCAGGGCATCGCTGGTGCCCTCGGGGACCTTTACGCGTTCGGCATTCCGACCTCTGAATTGAACGCCTATATGAACAACGTAAACAGCGTTCAGAATGCAGACGTACGGGGCTTTGCGTCCTCAAATCTATTTGGCGGTGATGTTATTATTGTGGGCGATTACGCCAAATTCAAGGACGATCTCGCCAAGCGATTTCCAAACGTGAAGGTCGAGGTCATGAAAGCCTCGGAGTTTCAATCGAGCAGCGCCCAATAACGCACCATAACCACCGGTCTTGGTTACGCCCGGCCCGCGAAAGCTGATAAATTAATATCAGTCATTTCGGGGCCGGGTTTTCTCGACGAAATTCTTCATGCACACTAATTTGCGTTCATTCATCGACGTTCTCAGACGGGAAGGCGAGATCGTTGAGATCTCAGCTGCGGTTGATCCGTATCTCGAGATCGCCGAGATCCACCGGCGAGTGATCGAGGCGGAAGGCAAGGCCCTGTTATTCAGGAACGTTAAAGACTCGGGGTTTCCCGTTGTTACAAACCTTTTCGGCACTCGAAAGCGTATCGACCTCGCATTTGGCTCCAAGCCCCTCGATTTTGTAAAACGAGCAGTCCACGCCGCCGAGAACCTCATACCGCCAAAGCTCGGGAAGCTGTGGCAATATCGCGATCTCGCATTTTCGGCCGCAAAGTTTGGAACCAAACAGACTCGAAGCGCACCGGTTCTCGAAGCACGTCAACCGACCATCGATCTCAAAAAATTGCCACTTCTCCAGCTTTGGCACGAGGACGGCGGACACTTTGTGACCCTGCCGCTCGTTTACACAGAAAGCCCGACCTCCGGCAAGCCGAACCTCGGCATGTACCGCATGCAGCGATACGACGAGACATCGACTGGCATGCACTGGCAAATAGGCAAGGGTGGCGGTTTTCATTACTTCGAAGCCGAACGGGAAAATAAACCCCTGCCGGTTACCGTGTTTCTCGGGGGCCCGCCGGCGATGATTATCTCGGCCATCGCCCCGCTTCCCGAGGACGTGCCCGAATTGATGCTGGCTTCGCTGCTCGCCGACGGTAAGATCAGGACCGCCGCGAATCCTCTCGGAGCCGACCGCCACCGACTGGTGGCCGAGGCCGAATTCGCTATCTGCGGCCGCGTTCCGCCACATGAACGAAGGCTCGAAGGGCCGTTCGGCGATCATTACGGCTATTATTCGCTGGCACACGATTACCCGGTATTTCACGCCGAAACGGTCTTTCACCGTAAAGACGCCATCTACCCGGCTACGGTCGTCGGCAAGCCAAGGCAGGAAGATTTCTATATCGGCGATTACCTGCAGGAGCTGCTCTCTCCGCTTTTCCCGCTGGTGATGCCTGCGGTTCGCGATCTCTGGAGCTACGGCGAAACGGGGTTTCATTCGCTGGCCGCGGCCGTCGTACGGGAACGTTATGGCCGCGAGGGGCTTTCGGCCGGCTTTCGAATACTTGGGGAAGGGCAGTTGGCTCTTACTAAATTCCTCTTGCTCACAGATTCGCCGCAGGACCTTCGTGATTTTAGATCGCTTTTCGAGCATATCCTCGCCCGGGCCGATTTCAGCCGTGACCTTTTTATCTTCAGTCAGACAGCGTTTGATACGCTCGACTATGCCAGCGGAATGATAAACCACGGCAGCAAGGCCATCTTGATGGGGATGGGGGACGCAAAGAGGGAACTCGCGCGTGAATTTTCTGGTGAACTGCCCTCTGGCATCCGTGGAGCCGAGCCATATTGCGCCGGCTGTCTGGTGGTCGAATGTGAACCGCTTGCCGGGGCCGAGGATCTCGCCGACCGCGTTTCAAAATGGAAACCATTCGCTAAATGGCCGGTGATCGTGATACACGACAAGATCGAATATGCCCGCT
This sequence comes from Pyrinomonadaceae bacterium, assembly GCA_041751355.1. Taxonomy (GTDB): domain Bacteria; phylum Acidobacteriota; class Blastocatellia; order Pyrinomonadales; family Pyrinomonadaceae; genus OLB17. Next base: position 14,253 of record JBGSXN010000172.1, on the reverse strand, counting down.
CAACGGAGAAATTCCTTTGGGCCACCTGGACACGGTTTGACCCGGCCCGCGATATTTATGCTGCCGAATCGACCGTGAAAAACAATCATATCGGCTATACCGCCCCGATAGTTATCGACGCCCGTATGAAGCCGTGGTACCCGGCAGAAGTGGAAGTTCGGGAAGATATAGCCAAAATGGTTGACTCGCGATGGAACGAGTATTTTCAAGGTAATTAGATTTTCAAAGATCATGAACCGCTGGCCGATCCGTGCCTTGATTGCAATCATTCTACTGTCGGCCGTCGTGGCCGGCCTGATGGCCTACGCGTATTTCATCGAGCCGAACAGACTCGTGGTTCGCGAGGCCGAGCTGCCTATTGTGGGTCTCGATCCGGCGCACGACGGTCTGAAGATCGTCATGATAAGCGATATTCATGGCGGCTCGAACAATGTAACTTTTGAAAAGCTGCGGCAGGTGACAGCCCTCGCCAATGAACAGGATGCCGACCTGATCGTATTGTTGGGCGATTACATCTCGGAGACCTCCGGACTACGCCCGGCCCAGGACGAAAGTCTGCGTATGGCCGTATCAGATATCGCCGACGGCCTTACGGGGCTTCACGCGAAACTTGGAGTATTTGCGGTGCTCGGCAATCACGACGGATGGTTCGGCGATCAACGCATCGCGCCTGAGCTCGAACGCGCGGGCATCCGTGTATTGCAAAACGAGGTGGCGGTGGTCGAACGCAAGGGCCGTCCGCTGCGAATTTTAGGTTTCAAAGATCATCTTCAGCTTTCACGAACATGGCTCGAAACATCTGCCGATGCGAAGAAGCTGCTCGAACCAACGGGTGACGGCGATATTATCGTCCTCGAACACAGCCCTGATATCTTTCCGGTCATCACGGGCGAGATGTCGATCTCGCCGAAATTGAAGCTGGTGCTCGCCGGCCACACTCACGGCGGACAGATCTGGCTGCCGCTCGTCGGCAGGCCGATCGTACCTTCGACATTTGGGCAAAAATACGCATACGGACATATCAGGGAAAACGACGTCGATATGTTCGTGACCAGCGGCGTCGGCACGAGCATATTGCCGTTTCGGTTCATGGTCCCGCCGGAGATCGCGGTTGTCACGTTAAGATCAAGGTAAGCCGTTATCGCAGCATTCCTTTTACCCTCGACAGGTCGCCGTCATTCCTCGCCGGTTTCAATTTCAGGATTCCGCACATCAACTCGTAAATATCGACGTTTGGAAAAGGTTCTACCACCTTACCTTTTTTGAAGGCTTTTCCGTGGGCGACGAACATAGCCCGCATCGATTCGAATTCATTGTCATAACCATGCGCTCCAGCCGGTGAGCCATAGTCCGCTCGTTTTTGCCTCTCGGCGAGCCGCTGGCGGCTGGACAAGACGGCGCCTTCATCCGCCGAGCATACGATCGGGGCGACCCGTGGGCCGGTGCTGTAATTGAGCCGGGCCGGGATATCGGCTTTTTTCCAACATCTCGCGTGCTTGACGTTTCGAAGCTTTTCGGCGATCTCATCGGTCCGGCCATTTTTCGGAAAGATCTGCACGATCTCGCCGGTCCATAGGATTCTTTCCGTGAGTTCAAAATGAAAGTACTCGTCGAGAACGGCGGTCCTATTGACATCAACTGGAGCCATGCCGTGATCGCTGAAAAATATCAGGTTGGCCTTTCCATAGATTCCACGTTGTTTGAGTCCGTTTACCAGCCGGCCGATCGCTTCATCGACCTTCCGCACGGCATCGCGGGTTTCAATTGCGTCGGGCCCATATCGATGCCCTGCCGAATCGATATCGCTGAAATACATTGTGTAAACCGTGGGCCTTTCCTTTACGGGAAGGTCCAGCCATCCGAGGACTTTGTCCACCCTCTGATCGATAGGAAACTCGTGCTCGTAAGGGCTCCAAAATGTCGGGCGTTTTCCCGCGATTTCCGCTTCAGTTCCCGGGAAAAACATGGCAGCCGCCCGCTGACCCTGTTTTTCGGCGGTGACCCATATCGGCTCGCCGAGCCACCAGCGGGGATTTTCGACCTCTTCGCGTTTACTCATGCCAAACACCACGCCGAAATCCCAGATATTATTCTCAACGATCCCGTGATTCTGCGGATAAAGGCCCGTCGCGACCGTATAGTGATTCGGAAAGGTTTTTGTCGGAAAAGCAGGGATCAGCCATTTTGCACGTACACCTTCATTAGCGATCTGGTTTAGTACAGAAGGCTGGTGTTTTTCAAAATAGTCGTAGCGAAAGCCGTCAACGGCGATCAGGATGACCGTGGGTCGCAGGTCCTTGATCGGCTGCTGCCCCGGAACGTTACAAGCGGTAAATACAAGTACCGTTATTGTGAAACAACGTATCAGGTGGTGAAATGTCATCATGAGATTCAATCTTAGCCTCAGAATATTAAATTTGCATTTCATTCTGGGAATAATGGTCATTGTAATGACTTTCGGTTGCGGCTCGCTTCCTGATCCGGCGGTTAAGCCGCTGCCGGGTCCCAACTCGAACACACCATTGCCGGAACGTGCAATCTCCGGCGTCTATAACGTAAGCGGTGCGATGGGCACCGACGAGTATTCGGGCGTCCTGACGGTCACCAATCAGGGAGACGCCTACAACTTTCGATGGATGACCAACCAGGGCAGCCGGATCGGGGTCGGGATCCAGATGGAAGACACAGCGGCCGTCAGTTTCGCCCGGACCGGCGGCGGAGAAGGCTGCGGCGTTGTGCTGTATAAAATAGCTTCTGACGGCACGCTGACGGGCCGAACTGCCCGGTGGGGCCAATATAGATTTGGCACCGAGGAAGCCATTCGAACCAAAGGCGACCGCTTTATCGGCGAATACAGCATATCCGGAACCGACATCGAGGGCAGCGAATACAAGGGCACGCTGGCGATAAAGAAAAACGGCGAAGGCTACGATTTTGAATGGAGAACGCCAAAGCCCGTGATCGGCTTCGGCATCTGGAAAGGAAGCCACGCCGCAGTCAGTTTCGGCGGCCCGCAATGCAGTTTCGCGGTCTATTCGATCCTCTCGAACGGCAACCTCGAAGGAAACTGGGGCGGCCAGCGGTCGGTTGAATTTGGGACCGAACGCTCGAGTCTGGAGTAGCAATCGGTGTAAATGATCGATAGGCGGACATATCTAAGTGCTTGTAGCCGCAATCTTACCGAGAACCGACATAGTCGCTTCCGCTAGCAAGAGGGCTGAAACGGTTTTACCGAACTGAGCAGTGTCTGGATCATGATCATCAAGATGAACAACTAGATCATGGAACGCCTTTCGGACAAGATCTTCTGGCGTTTGTAAATTGAAGATTCCTTTGTTTTCCATCACAAGCCTCAGTTTATCTCAATCTCGTCCGGCTGAATATAAACAACCTTTCCGTCACTCCAAATCACCATCGGAACACCGGCTTCTTTGTGCTTTCGACGAGCTTCTTTCAGACCTTTCTCGAATGCACCACACACGATCTCTGTTATTTCCGAGCTACAAAGAGCGAAGTTTTCGCCCCAACGTCGCTCGCCGAGGTGGTAGATCGCGGTTATATCATCCAGTTCATCCGCGTAGTCGAAATCATCGTACATAAGTACCTATTTAAGGCCTGAGCCTATACAACATCCTCGGAAACGGGATCGTTTCCCGTACATGTTCAATCCCGCACATCCAGGCTACGGTGCGTTCGATGCCCATGCCGAAGCCCGCGTGGGGGACGCTGCCGTAGCGGCGAAGGTCGAGGTACCATTCGAAAGTTTCCCGCGGCAGGTTGTGGGCCTTGAGCTGCTCGATGAGGTAATCGAGATCCGCGGCACGTTCGCCGCCGCCGATGATCTCGCCGTAGCCTTCGGGGGCGAGCAGGTCGATACCGAGAGCGCATTCGGGGCGGTCCCTGTCGACCTCGAAATAAAATCCCTTGATCGCCGTTGGGAAGTGGTGGACAAAGACTGGTAGCCCGAACTGTTTCGAGAGATAAGTTTCATCCGGAGCACCAAAGTCGCCGCCCCACTCGAAATCGTTCTCCAGCTCGCCCTTCGCGTGTCCTTCTTTTAGCAGGTTAACAGCTTCGTCGTAATGGAGCCTCGGGAACGGGCCTTTTATCGCCTCGAGAACGGTGGTATCGCGTTCGAGGGTTTTCAGCTCTTCCTGGCGGTCTGAGAGGACGCATTCGACGATGGCTAGGATAAGGCCCTCGCCGAGGTCCATCATGTCCTCGTACCCGGCATAGGCGACCTCGGGCTCAACCATCCAGAACTCGGTCAGGTGGCGGCGCGTTTTGGATTTTTCGGCACGAAACGTGGGGCCGAAGGCATACGATTTGCCGAATGCGGCGGCGGTTGCTTCGTTGTAGAGTTGGCCGGATTGCGTCAGATATGCTTTTTGATCATCAAAATAATCGACCTCGAATAGCGTCGTCGTGCCTTCGCAGGCAGCCGGAGTGAAGATCGGCGTGTCGGCCAGCGTAAAACCGTTGTCATCGAAATAATCACGGACAGCCTTAATGACGGTGTGCCGGACCTTTAGTACAGCGTGCTGTTTTTTCGAACGGATCCAGAGATGGCGGTTGTCCATCAGAAACTCTGTACCGTGCTCCTTTGGCGTGATCGGGTAGTCGTGGACGTTCTGCAGCACTTCGAGTCCGGTGACGTCGAGCTCGACGCCGAGGCTGGAGCGCGTGTCTTCCTTTACGGCACCCGTGACTATTATCGAACTTTCCTGCCCGAGCGAATCAGCCTCCGAATAAAGCTCTTCGTTATTTGGTTTGAAGACTACGCACTGGACGGTGCCGGTGCCGTCGCGAAGCTGTAAAAAGACGAGCTTTCCGCTCGAACGTTTGTTATAGAGCCAGCCCTTGAGTGTGACCTCGCTGCCGATGTGATCCTTTAGTTGATTGATATAGGTTTGCTCCATAGTTCAAGTAAAAACATCAATTCTAAAGGATACAAACAAACAATGCACTGCCCGGGTTCGTTCTCAAAGATCACGAGACGGACTTGCGTGATTGTCCTGGGGGACTCACGAAAAAAAGGCGGGACGTCGAAAACGGCACATTTCGGTCCGATCAGGTGCAAACGTGCGAGAATTTGACGGTCATCGTCCTTGTGCCGATTGTGAACCGTCGGTAACCGAGATAATCGTTATTTCGGTCCTTGGGGAACTTTGTCAGGTCGGTGAAACGCGCGGCGATACCTGATGCCGTCTTGGGCACAAACCTAAGCTTTCCCATGGCGTCGATCTCGAGGTACAAAGGAGTTTCGGGGATTTCAAAGTACAGTTTCGTTCCATCGTTCGAAATAGCATCGGGCGGCCCGCCGTGCGGCGCCACCCAGTACCGTAAAGCTCGTTTTAGCGTTTTATCGACGAGAGTGATTTCTTCGAATAAAAGTTTTTTGGGCATCCGCACCTTTTGAGTTCCGCTGCCGGTGACAATGCTTATTGCCTGTCTTGTGATGGAAGTTACGGGAAGATTTACCCAACACCCACAGGGTGCGTCCCCGGGCTCGCGAGCGAGTATCGACACCCTTTTACCGTTTCGGCCCGTCAGATCATAGGCATGATAATCCCCGCCTTCATCGCGAGGAAATATCCGCGATGTTGGCCGCGTCTTCAGGTCGCACGGATCGAATTCATAATCGAACCCGACGATCGCCAGCCTTTCATTTGCCATTACAGCGAGGTCATCGGGCGAGATCTCAGGATGACGTTCTATCAGATCGGCTATATGCGACTCCATCCCGGAGGGCAACACCGGCGGCATGTTCGCCGCCCATTCTTGTGAGAAAAAGGCCGTTGGAAAAAACAGGATAACTAGTAAGCTCAGAAAAAGTTTCGGTACCATAAGCGTAAATTAGGTAAAACGATACCACGGGTCTTAGAAAAACGCGGGCCTTGACATCGTAACCCCTTCGCTCCAAATTGTAATAGCATGTCGGGCCCGATGAAAGAGAAAAAGAAGGTAGATTATAAAAGTGCGTGGGCCGAAGCGCGAAAGATCATGTGGAACGCCCGGTGGCGGCTGGCGCTTGGCAGTGTCCTCATGCTGATATCGCGTCTTGCTGGAATGGTTCTGCCGGCGTCGACCAAGTATATCGGGGACGAGGTATTTACCAACCGAAATTACGAGCTAATAAAGTGGATCGCACTTGCTATTGGGATCTCGACTCTTATCCAGGGCGTCACTAGCTTTGCTCTTTCGCAGATACTCGGCGTGGCCGCGCAGCGCGCAATTACCGAGATGCGAAAACGCGTGCAGACTCATATCGAGCGTCTGCCGATCTCATATTTCGATTCGACACAAAGTGGCCAGCTGATCTCGCGAATAATGAATGACGCCGAGGGGATCCGTAATCTTGTCGGCACCGGACTCGGGCAAATACTGGGCAGTCTCGTAACAGCGACTATTGCGGTCGGCGTCCTGCTGTATCTGAACTGGCAGCTAACGCTCGCGACTATAGGCGTCCTGCTTTTGTTTGGCGGCGCGTTATTTTATGCATTTAAGGTCCTGAGGCCGGTTTTTCGCGAACGCGGCGAGATCACGGCGCAGGTTACGGGCCGACTCGGCGAGAGCCTGGGCGGCATCCGTATCGTAAAGGCATATACGGCTGAAAAGCGCGAGGAACTTTCGTTCGCCCGCGGTGCCCATAAGCTGTTTCGCAATGTGGCGAAAACCGTCACGGGCGTTTCAGCCATTTCGTCATTCTCGTCCGTCATTATCGGCGCGATCGCGGTCGTAATGATAGTCATTGGCGGCAACGCGGTCCAGGGCAACACGATGACGCTTGGCGATTTTCTGATGTACATCTCGTTCACATTCCTGCTGGCAATGCCGGTAATCGAGCTGACCTCGATCGGCACGCAGATCACCGAGGCTCTTGCCGGGCTCGACCGTATCCGCGAGGTCATGGCAATGACGACCGAGGACGAGACCGATGCTGCCAAGCAGCCCTTACCCGTGGTCGACGGCAGTATCGAATTTGAGAATGTTCATTTCGAATACGATGCCGGTGTGCCGGTTCTGAAAGGCGTCTCGTTCCACGTCGAGGCCGGCACGACGACTGCCCTCGTGGGATCAAGCGGTTCAGGAAAATCGACTATTCTGAGCCTAGTGTTGAATTTTATTCAGCCAAAACGGACCGCGGACACTCATGTCCGCACGAAGGCTAAGTCCGAAGAAATATCTAAGTTAGATGTACTTAGCGAAAATATTACCCAAAGCGGGGATGCGGACAAGAGTGTCCGCGTTCCTGCTGGAGCATCAGGCCGCATCCTCATCGACGGCAAGGACCTCCAAAGCGTAAGGCTCAGGGATTACCGGCGGCATCTCGGCGTGGTGCTGCAAGACAATTTCCTTTTTGATGGTACGATCCTCGATAACATTCGCTTCGCCAATCCCGAGGCAAGCTTCGATAAGATCAGGGAAGTCTGCAAGATAGCCAATGCCGACGAATTTATTGAGGGCTTTCCTGACGGATACAACACAGTCGTCGGTGAACGCGGCGTTAAACTCTCGGGCGGCCAGCGTCAGCGGATCGCGATAGCACGGGCACTGCTTGCCGACCCGCGAATACTGATCCTCGATGAGGCGACGTCGAGCCTCGACAGCGAATCCGAGGCATTGATCCAGGAAGGGTTGAAACGGCTGCGGCAGGGAAGGACGACGTTTGTTATCGCCCACCGGCTCTCGACGATCCGAAGCGCCGACCAGATCCTCGTCGTAGAGGCGGGCGAGATCGTCGAGCGAGGCAGCCATGATGAGCTGATCGGTCTTGAAGGTAGATACAAACAGCTTTACGATAAGCAGTACAGCTTTGAAAAGAACCTGTTTGTTAACCCCGGCGAGGATTTTACGGGAACGTCGCCCGAGACCTTAGCAAAGACCAAATTGTAGGAAATAATATGATCAACCAACAGTCGTACGCTAATCACGTCAGATGGTATCCTCTCGTGCATTTTGTGATCTTTCCGCTGCTGACGATCCTGCTGATCTGGAGCATCGTCAACCTGGTGACGGCACCGTCCGCCGGCAACCTCTGGAGCCTGCTGCTGATAATCGGCGTGGTACTGCTTTCCTTCGCCGCCCGCCTTCAGGCACTAAAAGCGCAGGACCGGCTAATTAGGCTGGAAGAGCGACTCCGTTATCGTGAGTTGCTCGGCTCCGACATGTGCGAGAGGGCAGCCGGTCTGAGGACAAGCCAGATGATCGCATTGCGTTTTGCTTCTGATGGGGAACTCGGTGAGCTTTTAGAACGGGTCCTGAACGGCGAGCTTACGACATCGAAGGATATAAAGACGGCCATCCGAGAGTGGCGCGGAGATTATCTTCGGGTTTAGATAGATACCGGAGTTACACTAGGCCGTGAAGCAGCCTCACCTAGAACGATTGTTATACATTATCGAGTGGAAAAGTCTCCAGTTGTACATCGGTTGCCTCGATAATCCAACGTGCATGGAAGCCAGTCCGTCCCGCCCACTCAATCTCGTGGATCACGTTATCCCGGTCGTTTAGACGAATCTCACTGTAACGCCAGTCAAAGTGACCTCCCGCCGAGTCCTGATTACTCATAGAGTATGAGAATAGTTGCGGATAGAAAATTTCTATGTACCGGTCGTGGTAAGCCCCCAAGAGGCGCACACGAAAGCTCAGCGATCTAATCTCTTGACGCTCTCCTTCCGAGGGCTCCTCAAACCTCGCCCACTCCAGCCATCCGTCGTGCGGACATCTCGGATCAGATGCATCGAGCAGTAGACCCGACGAGGCCAGATTGTATGCGGCTGCTGGGAATCTCGACCGATTTTGCTCTAAATACTCAACGTATCGCCGAAAAGGAACCCTTGGGTCGCCATCTTGGTCCAACTGTTCCGAGAGAACAAACATGTCGTCTAACTCCTCAACTCGCAATGGCGTTTTTATCAGCCAACCAACTCGCGGCTCAGAATCTCCTGAATTGTCGGAAATCGCTCGAGGCTCTCGGCGCCGCGATCGTGATCCAAGAATTGATTGCTTCCGCAGTTATTTTCCGAGGGCTCTGCCTAAGAACTCTCTCGGTATAATTATTTCTACTCGACGAAACGGATTTAAAACGAGCAGATCTTGGTCGCCTGTTAGCAGAAAATCGGCGTTGCCGTTTACCGCCAACTCAAGCAGTTTGTCGTCTTTTGGGTCGCGGCAAACTGTGATAACTTCGCTAATTTCGACCATTTCCGCAACTTTCAATAAACTGACCATGAAACGCATCCTCTCATCGTGCGTTACATACTTGTCAAACTTTTCGCGCGTTAAAATTTGAGCTAATTCGAGCAACACTGGAACAGAAACCAAAACCGTGCAGTTGTCGAGAAGTTTGTCGAAGGCCTTTCGCGGAACGCCAGGCAATAGTGCGGCACTGACAAGCACATTGTTGTCGACGACGCCACGCAACCTAATCATCGGCTAATAGCGAATCCAGAATTTCCGGTGTTAAACCTCGGCTTCGTGCATTGCGGCTCATCTGATCCATTGTAGCTTTCAAAGAATCGATATCAGCTTCTGCGTATTGCCTCAGCCAGCTTCCAAATAGAGCCTGTAGCTTTTGCCTGTCGGTCAGTGATGCATCGTTGTAGAAACGCGCAACGTCCGATTCGACTTGTAATGTGATAGTTTCTGTCAAAATAAAATAATTCCTCCTACAATTAGGGCAATTTTATCAGAAACCGACAGTTAGAAGATGATAATTCGAGCATTCGGTTAGGTATTCAACTCACGGGAAAGAATCGATTGTATAGCCGAAAATCGACCGAGGCTTTCGGCGCCGCGGCGTGAGATGCCGAACATTGGTTTTATGAATGGGACAAAGTAGTCCTTGCCGCGGACGGCGGATTGGTACGAGAATGTGCCGGCGGCCTTCAGACAACGCTGGATCGTTTGGAGACGAAATTCGTTTGCAAATTCTTCTTCATCGATCTTTGACAATCCAAGACGGCGGCGGACGTCGAGGAAGTAGCGGCGGCGTTCGGCCAGCCATTCGGGGGACGGCAGCTCGGTTATACGGTCGAGCAGCAGGGAAACCAGATCGTACGTCGGCGAACCGATACGGGCGTCCTGGTGGTCGATGATCCTCATGCGGTCTTCGGCGTCGATCATCAGATTTGCCGTGTGAAAATCCCGATGGCAGAGCACTCGGGCACGACCGGCCAATTCGCGAGCGAGTTCTTCGAACTCACCATCCAGGGCTTCACTATCCGCCGCGCTAAGAGGCTGGTTAAGATATGTTTCGAAATAATGCTGTTTGAAAAAATCGAGTTCCCAACGCAGCTTTGCGGTGTCAAAGGAATGCTTTGAGGCGATCGATCCCATCTCGAAAGCCTTTCCCGTCAATGTCTGGATACGAGCGATCAATGAAATGGCCTCGTTCATCAGCCTCGAATAGACGTCGCCGGTAGACTCCAGGAGGATGTTTCGTAAAACACGATCGCCGAGGTCCTCTTGTACTATGATTCCTGCATCGCTGTCGAAATCATAGATCTCAGCCACGGGAAGTCCGCCCTCGCGAAATAGTTTTGTCGTATCAAGATACGGCTGAGTCGTGGGGTCAAAGCCTTCAGGGTAAACGCACGCAACGGCCTTACCGCCCTTCCACGGCACACGAAAATACTCACGTGTCGAAGCGTCGGCAGTGAGCTCGATAAACTCGGCGGGTTCGCCTTTTGTTGTGAGGAAATCGGCGAGCCGCCGCCTGAATTCCGATGCGTCGTGCATATATTAGTTCAACGGAACAATGTAGTTATCACCCTGTATGTACCCGCGAAGTGCCTTTTCGGGAATCTCTTTGCAGCTTCTTACCATGTCGGCCCTCACGATCGCGGCATTCTCAAAGATTTCGCCCGGCTCGATCGTTACGCCGTCGGCGACGATGACACGGTAAAGCGTAGCACCTTCGCCAACAGTGACATTATCCCAGAGTACCGAATCCTTTAGGCTTGCTGCCCCTTCGAGAACACAATTCCGCCCAAAATGAACATCACCGACTCCCATCATCGAGAGCGAAATGTCGAGGTATCGCGGGATCGTGGAAAGCTCGTACCAGTTTCCCGTCGAGATGTGTGCCGCGATCTTTTCGCCCGCCCGTAACGCGGGAATATATACGTCGGGGACGATGTCGGAATAAACGTCGGGCTTTATGAGATCGAGAACACGCGGTTCTAGGATGTGAATGCCAGTGAACATCAGCGGGGTTGCGATGTCATGCTCGGTGTCACGGAGCTCTTCCTCGGTGACGGGGGCAGCGTGGGGCCCGAAGCGTTTGATGTAACCACTCTCGGTCTCGACAATGGTGAACTTCTCGCGTTTGATATTCGGCTTTAGCACCATCGTTGCCAGGGCACCTGACTGCTGATGGGTTTCCATGGCGGCCGAGATATCTATGTCCGTGATTATTTTGCCATTGACGATCAGAAAAGGGGCATCTTCAAGATACTCACGGGCATTCGCCAGTGCACCGGCCGTTCCCAAAATATCAGGCTTTTCGATCGTGTAGGTTATCGCGACCCCGAAATCGGTCCCGTCTCCGAGTGCGGCTTTGACCGAATCCGGCTGATGATGAAGATTCACAATGATGTCGCGAATGCCGAACCTGGCGATGTATTCGGCAACGTAGCCTACCAGCGGTTTTCCCAGAAACGGAATAGCGGGCTTCGTCCGATCGATCGTAAGTGGGAACAGCCGCGTCCCGAAGCCTGCTGCCAGGATCATTGCCTTCATAACCTTCTATGCCGTCCGGATCAAACTTTGATAATACGGGAATGCAGTTGTTTTCGGAAACACCCCTTTGTGGTCTTTGTGTCTTCGCTTTGCGCCCTTTGTGTTGAAAAAGGCAAGACTAAACACAAAGAACACAAAGGCCCCAGGTAGATAGCAAGCCGATCAAATAACCCTCAAGGACAGACTTTAATTTGATTGTTAGACAAATGCCCGCTACTGAATTATCGTGAACGGGTGCCTGAACGAGGTCCTAATTGTCGGAATCGATGGAAACTAACACTCTCGAAAAAAATGACCGGAGAGAGATTTTCGGTTGGCTAACATACGACTGGGCGAATTCGGCGTTCTTCACAACTGTGGTCACGGTGCTCGCGGGCCCGTATCTTACCGCCCTTGCGCAGGCTGATGTAGGTAAGAACGGTGTGGTTCTTTCGCTTGGGCCGTTAGGGTCAATTACGGCAGAGAGCCTGTTTCCATCGACATTGGGAGTTTCCATCTTTCTCCAGATCTTCCTGCTGCCAATGTTAGGATCGATCGCGGATTTTACGCCATGGAAGAAGAAAATGATGGCGTCGTTCTGCTACTTCGGTGTCTTCTCGAGTTCGCTGCTTTTCTTTATCACGGGGACCTCCTACCTATGGGGATGCCTCTTTTTGCTGACCTCGAACATCTGCTTTGCGGCTACCAACGTTTTTTATAATTCGTTCCTTGTCGACATTACGACCGAGGACAAGCGTGACAAGATCAGCAGCTACGGATACGCCCTAGGCTACGTCGGCGGGCTGATCATGCTGTTTCTAAATCTCGCGCTGATAAATTTTGGCTATCTTATCGGCATGGATCAGGGCCTCGCCGTCCGAACGTCGATGCTCGCGGCGTCGTTGTGGTGGGGAGCATTCGCCGCTATCACGTTTTGGCTGCTTCGGTCGCGTGTGCCGCAACGCGATGCCAAAGGGCGAAACCTCGTTTCCGTAGGGTTTATCGAACTGTGGCGGACTATGCGAGAGCTTGTCGGGCTGAAATACACCTTGCTTTTCCTACTGGGATACCTGCTATATAACGACGGGATCCAAACGGTCATCCTGAACTCATCAGTATTCCTCTCACAGGAACTTTTCATTTCCCGAGGGGTGGAAAGCGACTCGACGTTTTTACTCGCGATCTTTGTCGTAGCCCAGGTAGCCGCGCTAATCGGGTCACTATTTTTCGAAAGGATCGCGCGCGTCATCGGTGCAAAACGAACTATCATCATCTGTCTGGTGATCTGGTCATCGATCGTGATCTTTGCATATGGATTTCTTGAAACTTTCACGCATGCATGGATCATGGCGGTCTTCATTGGCCTGGTGCTGGGCCCTACTCAAGCACTTTCCCGATCGCTCTTCTCTCAGATGATCCCCAAATCGCGCGAGTCGGCTTTTTTCGGACTTTATGAGATTTCAGAGAAAGGAACATCGTGGATCGGGAACGCTGTTTTTGCAGTCGTGGTCGGCACAACCGGATCTTACCGGCAAGCGATCCTTGCCCTCATAGTTTTTTTCGTCGGCGGCATGGTAATACTCATCTTTACAAACACTGCAAAGGCGATCCACGATGCCGGCAATCTCACTCCCGAAGAAGCGGCCCAAAAAAAAGCAGTTTAGATGCCGAGCTTGCCCGCCCGCGCTAACTGAGTGAGAATCGCAAATTAGGGCGGGCAAGGCCGCCCCTAAACCAAAACGCAAAGCAGCCGATTTCACCATCTACGTAAATTGGTTTTCACCGCGTTCAGAGATATAATCTTCATTAAGTTTACGATGACCCAAACGGAAAACCACCCCCAAAACCTGAGCCCGGGCGAGCGTATCGTCACGATCTTTGGCGGTTCGAAATGCACCGAGGATTCGCCCGAATACCAGGAGGCAAAGGACCTTGGTGGCCGATTGGCGCGTGGCGGGTTTACGATCTGCACAGGAGGGTATCTCGGCATAATGGAGGCTGCTTCGAGAGGCGCCAGAGAGCACGGCGGTCGTGTTTACGGCATTGTGTTGAACCAATTCAGGTCTGAACCTAATCGGTATCTAACCGATAAGGTAGCCACAAATCACTTTTATGAAAGGCTGCAGAACCTGATCACTCGTTCGGTAGGCTTCGTGGCCTTAAGAGGCGGAATGGGCACTGTTACCGAGATATCGCTGGTCTGGAACAAATTGCAGACGGGTGTGTTAGGCCGTCGGCCGCTTGTGCTGATCGGTGAATGCTGGAAACCCGTCGTCGAAGCCTGGAAAACTAACCTTGTGGTGAGCGATAGCGACGTGAGCTATCTCGACTTTGCACCGGACGCTGAGACCGCAGCCGAAATAATTGCACGTAAATCTGTGGGAGTAGTTATATGAATTGTCCAAAATGTAACGCCCAATTGATGGAGAATGCCAAATTTTGCGGATCTTGCGGGCTTGTCCTTCAATCGCAACCTACGGCGTCAGCACCGCCGCCATCCGCCTCTAACGAAGCATTTCATTTTGATTC
>JBGSXN010000171.1:0-8064 GCA_041751355.1 Pyrinomonadaceae bacterium | reverse complement strand
ATCCTTCGCAGAAAATAGGGCGTCGTCGCCGCGTTTGATCCATTCATCGATCGTTTCGCCGTGGTCCAATTCGCTGATGCCAATGCTTATTGTGATCACACGATCTTCGATCAAGCTCGCCTGCTCGACGCAATACCTCAGGTCCTCGGCCATGCGGGCCGCGCCGGTGCCGTCGGTATCCGGCAAGAACAGCATAAATTCTTCGCCGCCCATTCTGAATAGCTTATCCAAACGCCGGGCACGGTGGCTCATCAATGAGACGAGTTCCGTTAAAACTTTGTCGCCAACCGCGTGCCCATAGGTATCGTTCACACTTTTGAATTTATCGACGTCCAGGATCAAAAGCGATGCAGGTGTATTAGTACGCCGCTTCCGCTCGATGGCGTCCTCAAGGATCGAATCGATCTCGCGCCTATTGAGAGCACCCGTCAGCGGGTCGATTACCGATTGCATTAGCAGTTTCCTTTGCAGCTCATCGATCGAGCCGAGAAAAATATTGATCAGGAGGGCCGTCACAATTAACCCCGTCACTGCCCGGGCCGCGACGGGAAGGTCCAGGACGTAAAATGCGATTCCGCCGATATAAGCAACGAATATCCCGGTATAGATCCGTGCCGGCCAGCGATTCGCGACAAAATTTATCATCATAACAGCCGGGAACGCCCAAAATATTCCGAATATCCCTCGTTGCAGCAGCGACAGGCCGACCACCAACATCATAGCCGCCGCAAAGGCCGCAAGGCCCAGTTGCGGAGCCCTGTCTCTGACCGGCGAATAGCGGTTTAGAGCGAAAATTAGAGCGGTGCCCATAACGGCCAACGCTAAGACGGTGAACCCGGTGTAAAGTATAAAGATCGATCCCGGCAGGAATACCGCCATAAAAACGATCCCAAACAGAAACCAGATCCGTTCCCTGTATGAAGCTAGAATGTCGCGCCCCTCGACGTCGTGGGTTAGGCCGCGTTCAGATTTTGGCATTTTGCATGTGGGACGCATCGGCAGCCTGCCGAATATTGTAGGAGCCCCTTCGTGAAGAAGATTGACAGCTACCGCCGGAAATAATCAAACCAGCTTACCGACTGTCAACATCGAGTATAACAAATTTTAACGAAGAGAATACAGAATCATTTGTGACTCGTAACGCACCGCCTAATAGCGCTCCATTATCGCAGACATTTATTTATTGCTATCTCTTTTAAACGCAAAAAAGGGAGGCACCTGCTGGCCTCCCCAGGAAATTTTGCGACCTTCCGGTCATTTCCCCTTGTTCATCGAATAACCCCCCTTGTATCTCTCGCTCCATCACAAGCGAATCATTTGTTATTCGATAGTTTGAGTATAGTTTCCCAACCTTTTCCGAACCATCGGGAAAATCCGGAACCTTTCTAGGAATTATCTCTTGGCCTCTAGGGGTTTTCCCTAATTCTCAAAAAAGCGTTGATAACGAAAAGACCTCAGGCGTCCCCGCCTGCAACGCCGGTTCCTCCGGCTTACATTCACCCGGTCCCAACCTTGCTCTGTAGCCTTATACGGTCAAATTTTAATTTGAAAGGTCTTTTGCATTGATGACCGGCCAATTGCCGCAAAAAGCCGTCGGTCGATAACTGTATGTACAAATATTTTCGATGGCTATAAAACCTACTTTCGCTCCACAGTAAAAGAGTAGTCAGCTACAGTATCGTACGTTTTCATTTGGCTCAGCCCTTTGAGCGAAACGATGTAGTCCCCAACTGTGATCCGGTTCGAAGGGATATCGACCGAGACGATACCGTCCTTGTAACGGGCCTTGCCTCGCCAAACCTGTTGCCCGTCGGCCGTCTCGACGACCGCATAATAGGATTCGTGGTCGAACTCGTCATATTCGAGCTTTAGGTCCACCCTGGTAGTCGCTTTCGGAAGAACGAAGACCTTGGCCCTTCCATTGTCACGAACTGAGCCGGGTGTAAGGACAATCGTTGATATGACTTGAGAAAGCCCTCGCGGGGCTCTCGGACTGGCTGACGGAAGTGCCTTAGCCTTGCGGTCGTTTCGAGCCGGCTGGGCAACGCGTTCGTCTGAAGATTCTTCGGCCGGCATATCAGAAAAATCAGGCGGCGAGTTCACCTCCAAAATCCTATCATCGCTGATCCCCGGCGGTATCGATACGGCCACATCTGTCCTCCGCTGAGCGGTCGGTCCGGATGACATCCACCAAGAACCGGCGACCGCTAACAGCAGAAGGGCTGCGGTAGAAAGGCTATATGAAAGTAGCGGTTTGATTGAAAACAGCTGCAAAATTCCACTTTTCCATTTAGAGATCAGGGTCTCTTTTTCGGCCCCGGACGACCTTAAAGCATATTCGGCGAGTGCATCGGCAAAGGCGGCCCTATCTCGCTGCTTTGGCGTGGTCATCAGGCGAGATTCGAACCGTTCATTGTCGTCCGCCGAGAGTCGGCCCGCCGCATAGGCATCGAAAAGCTCACTCTCGGCGATCAGAAGTTCCTCGAACGACCCGGCATCATTGAAATACCCCTTTTCGATCAACTCCTGGTCGTGCTCGGTAAGCTTGCCAAGCAGAAAATCCGTTTCCTCGCTGTTCTGTTGAGGTCTCATTTCCAACCCTCCACTTACTAGTGGTAAAAAGTATCGATCTGTTTCACCGTCTGCCCGTTATTCATACATTTGGTAACACAGTCTTCCAGCGTGGCCCTGATCCGAAGCGACTTGATACGAAGAGCGTTGACCGAAATACGAAATCTGGCCGCAAGTTCCTTCCGGTGGTCGATCTTAGCCTGCCGCTCGCCGCAGTAATATTCGACGATCATCGCACGGCTGGTCTCAGTCAATTTCGTCAGGCACGCTTCAAGGCAGATCATCCTTTCCTCTTTATCCCCATCGACCGCCGTTTCAAATGCGATGTCGGTTTCGATAGGTTCTTCTCTTAGTTTCTGTTTCAGTGTTTCGAGGTAAAGGAAACGAGCGACGCCGTAGGCGTAATTAACGGGGTCCTGGATCTGCTCGCCTACTGAGATCTTTCTTGCAATACGGTCCAGCGTCTGATCGGCGAGGTCCTCGGGCGAGCGACACGCACGCCATTCGAAAAATTTAACGATCCGAAGTCTGAGCGCTTCGTATTTTGCGCCCGCCCGCTCACGATCGCGATCCAGCGCATCGAGAAATTCATCGAACGAAGTTTGTGAGATCGTCCACTGTGCCATGCCGGCTGATCCACGCGAAGAGAACTTATTTCCATTCACCCTGAAGTACAAACGGAGCCCAGTAATAAGGCGATCTCCATCGCGGCTGGTTCATCATCTCGATCTGTGCGGCCCGAAGTGCCGCGGCCGGCCGCATATTCTCGGCTATCATCTTTCTGTAAAATATCGTCATCAACGCCGCCGTTGCCGCATCGTCGACCTTCCACAGACTCGCCACCACCCGCGGAGTGCCCGCGTACATGAAACCACGTGTCAGGCCGATCAGCCCCTCACCTCTTACCTCTTTCCCAAGCGCGGTGTTGCAGGCACTAAGAACAACCAGGTCTGCGTTGAGTTTGAGGTTATAAATGTCCTGCAGCCGCAAAAATCCGTCGATATCGCCTCCCTCTTTGTTGATCAGCGATAGCACCATGCCCGATAATGCCGGATGTTTGCTGTCGATAAGCCCGTGAGTCGCAAAATGGACTATTCGATATTGATCCAGCCCTAGATCGAATACCGCATCTTTCGTTGCCAGAAATCCTACTTGCTTTGCTGCCATGTTCCGTGGCAGCGGATTGACGATCCCGTCGGCCTCGCGGCGGGAGAACGGCAACCTCGGAAGGCGGTCTCCGTTGGAATGTCCTACAGATTGGGCCGCGAGGTCTAAGTCGCGGAGGCCGCTATTTGCCGAAGCAGTTGTGACAGCCACTTGACCTTCCAAACGCTTCTCGACAGCCGCTCGAGCATCCGCGCGGCTGAATACCGGGTCCGCAAACACGGCCAGCATTTTTTGAGCGCGAGTCCGGTCTGCCCGCTCGTGTCTTAGGCGATCCAAAGTAGATGCGGAAGGCAACGTAACAATTTCGTTTGACTGCACAAGGGCTGTGGTCGTTTCGGCGACCGACGAACCCGACGGCAGTGGCAGAGCTGCGAACGGAACGTAATTAAGAGAACCGTCAGGCACGACGAGCAGCCGTTTATTCCTTATGTGCTGCACCGCAGGGGCCAACAGTGTTTGAGCGAGCGTCGCCGAAACCGAGGAGAATTCTGCTTCTCTTGATCTTTTTATGATCCGACGCTGATTTCCAGCTTGTACGAACGTATTTTCATTAAGGGCAGATATCGCGTTATATACTGCGCGCGCTTTTTTGTCTATATCATCACGCGACGGCAACTCAAAGCTGTACACCGCTTCCTGCGACACAACCCAAAGGTAGCTTTTTTGTTCGCCCAGAGAATATTCTAGAAGAACGGTCCCTGGATCGAGCAGTTTCTGAATCTGCCCGACAGTTATAGTCGAGGGCTGCGTAACGGATGCATAGCGAGGGCTTTTCTGTCTGATCTCCGCTTCCACTCTTGCTAGCTCCTCGGTCGCCTCGGTTACTTCCCGCTGTGCCTTTTCAGCCTCTTCCGGAGTAGGCCGTGCAAGCAGCACGCGGTTCTCGCGTGTAGCTTTTTCAGCTAATTGGCTCCTCAATGCCTTCTCCCTCGCAAGCAACTCGCTATTCACTCCCTGTCGTATATCCACTCCGGACATCTTTAACAGATCCATCAAATTTCTGGAACGCGCACTTTCGCTGATTTCAAGAGCCGTGCGGTCGTACTGCTTCTCAGGCTGTGACTTATGGGCCTGCATCAGCAGGTCGATGTAGAAATCGTAGTACTTCTTAACGGCGGAGAAATAAACGGACCGTATTTCGTCGCTTGTGATCCGGTTACGCAGTGAATCCGCAATATTCATCGCGTCAAGAATGTGTTTCCGGGCGTTGTCGAAGTTACCCACATCTCTCTCGATTGAAGCTAACGTATGCAGAATTCTGGCTTGCATAGGCAGCATTTGATGCTGACGAGTCAGATTCAGACTCTCAGCCAGTAATTCTTTCGCGCGTTCCGTACGGTCGGCTTTGTGAAGCCACGACGCAATATCCTGAGTTTCACTCGGGCTTGCCTTCAAAGACGGAAGTATATCTTCAAGCAGCTCTGCTCCTTTCTGTTGCTTACCTTGCAGAATAAAGACACGAGCCAGTTCTTTCCTGGCGATCGCGACTACTCGCTGATCCTTCCACTCACTAGTGATCTTGATCGAGCGTTCAAAATAGCTGATAGCCTCGTCGTATCGTCCGAGTTCCGCATAGGTGTTACCGATCTGTCGATAGTTGAACTGTATAAAACCGTGGTTGATGCGCTCGCAGATCTCCACGGCCTTAAAGAGGTACGGCAGTGCCTTTTCTAAGTCTTCTCTCGTTCGGGCCGGGAAGAATTCGATAGGCACCTCACCGCCGTTCATCCCCCTCGCCAGATTCCCAAAGTTTGTGAACAGAATTATTTCCGTATACCATGAATCCGTCGTGCGGGGGCTCAACTTTTGAATCACCGCGAGGGCTTCATCATAGTAATGCCGGGCCTTCTCTTCATCGGCTAGCCGATGGTAGATGACACCTAGCTGCAACAACCCTCTTGCTTCCATCTGCTTATCCCCGAAACGACGGCCCAGATTCAAATTAGTTTGGAAGCAGTCGATGGCAGCCTGAAAATCGCCCACCGCTTCGAAGGTCCCGCATGGAGCTGCAGCGACCGCATCCTTAAAGAGTCCCATCTGGGCAAACAGGTCTCGCGACTTTGTCATGGTTACGATCGTATTTGTAAATGCACCTAATGACGCTTCGAGGCTTCCTTTATATCGCAGAACGAGTCCAACCCTTACCATATCGCCTAATTGGCGATAAATTTCGATCTGTCTGTCGTAATGTCCGCGAATACTCTCCTGCGTTCTCAACCTGAGGCCGGCAGTGCGAACTTCAAACATAAGCCGTGCCGCTTCAGCATACTTACGATCAACATCGGTAGCGGATCTCTGAACGTAACGGAACTTATATATACCGGGACTGTCGGCTTGGATCCTTACGTGATAAGTTCCTGTTCTCTCCGCAACCGCGATCAAGCGTTCCTTCGAATATCCAGCACTTGAAACTGTCGCGTAATAAAGATCCGTAGCAGTCGTCGGGTGTTCCGAATCCGGAGCCGCGAACTTCGTATGCTCAGGCCCCCAGATACTAGCTCTCAACGCAATATCGTTTTCCCCGAACTCGACGTCCATCGCGTCGCCTGCTTTAAGCTCAACCTTGTATAAATGGATCGTATTCGGGTCGATCTTTTTCTCCACCCAATCCCCCGGCTTTAGCGGCTGTATGTCCTGGGCTCTTTCGCTGCGGGCTTCGCTTTCTACGAACAAATCCTTTTCTGCGGCGTCGGGAAAAGCGGCAAACCCGAATTGGCCTCCCAATAAGACGATGAAGCCGATAAACGCAATAGAAATGGGGGATATAGATCGCGGGAACATAGTAAGTCTCCTATCATTAAGAGAAAAGCTGTCGCCGCTAACCCGTAGTCGCGGCGAAAACTATCATTCTAACCCGGCTAGATCGTAGAAGAGCATACTGCGAATCGCAGCCGGTTATCAAGGGAAATCTCTATTTCACAAAAGACATATCGAACGAGAATCGATATTTTCCGTAGTCCGTCAGGACCTGCTTGTTTTTAACCGTAGTGACCTTATAAACCTGTGCGATCAGTTTACCGTCGCCGTTCGGGCTTTGGGTACGCCATCCGCTGCATTTGCCGCTCTCAACCGAAGTACAGGCGACCGTGATGTCATCTGTTCCCGGGAAGTTCTTGGAATAAAACCGTAGCGAATATCGATCTGCACCTATGTCGACGGCGACTATCAATCCGCACCGGGCAGTTTCTCCTTCCGAAGCAAGGTTTAGCAGGCTCATCCCATATACACACTGCGTGAGGAAGCGAACCTTATGATAGCCGCTCATCGGCGTGGGCAGGTTGTTCACATTTGTGCCGTCTACCAGATCGTCGAAATTCACGTTTACGCGACGCGTGGCCGAGCTTAAGGTACTCATTTCCCAGTCGCCGATACTATGGATCTGTGACACTACCGAGCGGGAGCCGTGAATGTACGTGCCCAACAGATCGCTCTGGATGCTAAGCGGCATAAAGTCGGCACCGGCATCGGCGATCGTACTTTTTACCACAACGTTCTTGTTCTTTTGGCCCAAAGCTATTCCGCTCATAGCCGCCATTATCACTAACAAAACTAAAAGGAAAGATCTTTTCATCACCGTGTCTCCTAATTTGATATTCATTTTCTTCAAAGCCCGTCATCCGGGAAAATTGTGTGTTCACATCTAAGTGGCAAATAGACTCGAAACATTTCACAAAATTCTTTTCTTTAAGTATTTTTTCGTGTTGGGGTCCGCGACTGTGGGAGGCCTGGAGATTTCTAACCGATTTTCTTCATATCGCACCCTTACTCCCGGCTAAACTCCGCGAGTTCCCCGCCTTCGTGGTAATCTCATCTTTTATGGCCGAAAGACGCGAAAAGTTTACAACATCGTCCGGCGTTGAACTGCCCGCCGACTTCAACCCCGACAACACTACGCAGGTGAATTATTCAGAGGATCTCGCGGCCCCGGGCCAATTCCCTTTTACACGCGGCGTCCGGCCAAATATGTACCGCGGGCGGTTCTGGACGATGCGGCAATATGCGGGCTTTGCCACCGCCGAGGAATCTAATGCCCGGTATAAATACCTGCTTTCACAGGGTACGACAGGGCTGAGCGTGGCGTTTGACCTGCCGACGCAGATCGGCCTCGATTCCGACGATCCGCTGTCGGCCGGCGAGGTCGGCAAGGTCGGCGTCGCGATCGACAGCCTCGACGATATGCTTACCCTGTTCGATGGCATTCCCCTTGACCAGGTATCGACGTCGATGACCATAAATTCAACGGCGTCAACACTTTTGTGCCTGTATCTCGCGGTCGCCCGACGGCAGGGCGTGCCTTTTGACAAACTGAGCGGCACTATCCAGAAC
>JBGSXN010000170.1:0-2040 GCA_041751355.1 Pyrinomonadaceae bacterium | reverse complement strand
GAGTTGATGTTGACTACCGGTCGTGCATAGCTATAAACTGTTGATTCGACGTGGTGAGTTATTGCGACTTGCGGCCACGATAAATAAACGCTAAACAGCAGAGAGGTTCAATAAAAGTTCTTACCGAAACTCTGTGCTTGTGGGGCATAGGGTTTTTTTGATTTATGGCAAATTTCCTTGACCTTTTGAACGAAAAGATCATCGTCTTTGACGGGGCGATGGGGACATTTTTGCAGTCGCTGAACCTGTCTATCGACGACTGGGGCGGGCCTAATTTTGAGAATTGCTCTGAGAACCTGCTTTACACGAGGCCGGATGCGATCGAGACGGTGCATAAGAATTTTCTCGATGTGGGCTGCGATGTGATCGAGACGAACAGCTTTGGCGGCAGCGAGGTCGTGCTGGTTGAGTTCGGGATCGCAGACAAAACGTACGACGTGAATAAACGTGCGGCCGAATTGGCAAAGCGGATCGCGTCGGATTATTCGACGCCGGACTGGCCGAGGTTTGTCGCGGGTTCGATCGGGCCGGGCACCAAGCTGCCGACGCTGGGGCATATTACTTATCCGGCTTTGAAAGACGCCTATCGCGAGCAGGTGCGCGGACTGATCGACGGCGGCAGTGACGTGCTTATCGTCGAGACCTGTCAGGACCTGCTGCAGACAAAAGCTGCGCTAGCGGCGATATTCGAGTATTTTGAAAAGCACAAGATCAAGCTACCGGTGATAGGACAGGTAACGATCGAGATATTCGGCACGATGCTCAACGGGACCGAGATCGGGGCGGCATTGACGGCGCTCGAGCCGTTTCCGATCGACGTGATCGGAATGAACTGCGGCACCGGGCCGAAGCACATGACCGACAGCTTTCGATATCTGTGCGAGAATTCGCCGCTGCCGGTTTCCGTACTTCCAAACGCCGGCTTGCCCGAGGTCAAGGACGGTAAGCAGCATTATGACGAAACGCCCGAGAGCTTTGCGGCTCAGGTCGAGCATTTTGCAAAGGATTTCGGGGCGAACATTATCGGGGGCTGCTGCGGGACGACGCCGGAACATCTGCGGAAGGTTATCGAAAAGGTAGGGAACCTCTCGCCGAAGCAGCGGAACGCGAAGCTCGTGCCGTCTGCCTCATCGATCTATTTTCAGCAACCTTACACCCAGGACGCTTCGTTTTTGATCGTCGGTGAGCGCGTCAATGCCTCGGGTTCGAAGAAGATGCGTGACCTGCTCGATGCTGAGGACTGGGACGGGCTCGTATCACTCGCAAAATCGCAGGAACGCGAGGGTGCTCACATTCTCGATATCAATGTCGATTTTGTCGGCCGTGATGGTGTAGCTGACATGCACGAACTAGCCTCGCGGCTTGCGACGGCGGTAAAGATCCCCCTGATGTTCGACTCGACCGAATGGGAAAAGATGGAGGCCGGCCTCGAGCACGCGGGCGGCAAGTCGCTGCTGAATTCGACAAATTACGAGGACGGCGAGGAGCGATTCCTGAAAGTGCTGGATCTCGCCAAACGCTTCGGTGCGGGTGTTGTCATCGGCCTGATCGACGAGGAGGGAATGGCACGGACGCGGGAGGACAAGATCAGGATCGCCCGCCGCGCATACGCGCAGGTTATTGAGAACGGCATTCCGGGTCACGATATTTTCTTTGACCCCCTCGCCCTGCCGATCTCAACCGGAATTGAGGAGGATCGGAAAAATGCCGTGGAGACGATCGAGGCGATCAGGCAGATCCGTGAAGAGCTACCCGAGGCGAATATCATTCTCGGAGTTTCTAACATCTCGTTTGGTCTTAATCCCGCCGCGCGTGTCGTTCTTAATTCGGTTTTTCTCCATGATTGCGTCGAGGCCGGGATGAATTCGGCGATCGTTAACGCATCGAAGATACTGCCGTTGATGCGGTTCTCTGAGCTTGAGATCGACACGGCCCGCGATCTGATATATGACCGGCGAAAGTTTGAAGGCGATATTTGCACGTATGATCCGCTTGGAGATTTTTCGAATATGTTCCAGGGCAAATCGGCACAGTCGATCA
>JBGSXN010000169.1:0-4496 GCA_041751355.1 Pyrinomonadaceae bacterium | reverse complement strand
ATACCACCTTTGGACTTAACAATCCCGTTTCCGTTTCCCACAAGATCGCCCATGATGTCCAGCACACGCGTTTCCCAAGGGGCGAGGGTGATGTTTACCGGGGCCGATTGTAGTGGAGCCGTGCCCTCGACCTCGATCGTCACGGTGACCGTGCCATTAGAGGTGTTCGAAACCGCAACTCTGGTTTCCGTTTGGCCGAACGGCAGCCACCAAACCGTCTCGAGACGGCTGGAGACGAATTTTGTTCCGTAGACCAACTGTTCGGCCCAAATCAGCTTGTTAGCCGCATCCACCATCTTGACCTGAGCACCGAGCTGCTGGCTGATGCCCTCATACGCAACTCTGAAACTTCCTTCCTGAAATTCGTCGCCGGCTCCGGCAAGCAGTTGGTGCATGTCCACATCAAGATAAGATGCCGCCGCGACCGTGATGGGTGCAAGCCGAAGCCGCGTACCCGCCATGCTGTAAAACGTCGGCATCGCCAGGATCGGCTGGGCACCTTTGTTATTGAGCATCAGCGTCGTGGTCAGACCGCCGCGCAGGCTGTAATAGGTTGCCGTCAACCGGTAGGTTTCGTATTCGGGAGACGCAAATGGCGTAAAGGCAGTCGGGTCTTTCTCTGCCGCGTTACAGCAGCTCGCTTTCTTACGGCTAAGATCAAGCAGATCGGGAACATTTGATCCCAGAAAGCTGCCGATCTTCTGTGCATTGGAATACTGCGGGATGCCGATAACTAACAACAAAGCCGCGAACAACCATAGAAGATAGGTGCGAATAGGACGATCAGGTCGGAACATTTTGCCTCCGTGTAATGGTCGGGAGAAAAGGCCTACAGTTTTTCTCTCGGTAAGTGGGTTAACCGAAAGCGTCGTCAAAAATGCATCGGCGACGCGTGAATGGTAAAGCTATGCCGATAACTTATATTCTCATCGAAATGAAAAGTCAAGCTAATTCTTTTGCAGGTGGCTCGGCCCAAAGGATGTTTCCTGGGTTCACGGGTTTGACGGTCGGAGACCGCACGCTTAACTGGACTATTTTTTGATTTCCTAGGTAAGCAAATGGCTTGGGCCGTGACGCCTTAATCTTTAAGGGTGAACCTTTCTTTTTCGACCTGCATCTATTCTGTTGGTCTTGAAGATAACGAAAAAATGCGAATATCTAGAATCCTGACGGTCCCATTCATTGCTCTTGCGGTTTCATTCTCGTTCGGCCAAACGGCGGAATTACCAAACCGAGACCTCAGTCCGGCCGATGTCGATCGCGTAATAAAAAAGGTCACGGAAAACGAACAGGATTTTCGGGCGGCGTTGTCGAATTACGTATTCAACCGTTATGCCACCGTAAACACGATCGGGTTGGGAGGCCAGATCACCGGAACATATCGGCGAGACTCGTATATGACATTCACGGTCGAAGGGGGACGGTTCGAGAAGTTGCTCTTTGCACCGGTCGCCACTACACCACCCGGCTTTGTAACAAAGGAAGATCTCGAGGACCTCGGCGGTGTAAACCCCTTCGCTTTGGAGCCAGCCTACGCCTCGCAATATAATTTCAGATACGTCGGAACGGAACGTATAGATGAACTTAATCTCTATGTTTTCGACGTTACGCCTAAGGTCATTCCCGATCCCAAGAGATCCAAACAGCGAATGTTCACTGGCCGCATCTGGGTTGATGTCGACGACATGATGATCGTTAAATCCAGGGGCAAAGCAGTGCCTGAAACAAAGGACAATAAATTTCCTATAGTTGAAACTACCAGGGAACAGATTGACGGCAAGTATTGGTTCCCGTCAGATGCCCGTGCCGATGACGAGCTCGTTTTTGATAACGGAAGCGTCCTAAAGATCAGAATGCGGATCAGATATACCGGCTACAAGGTCGGCCGCACCGAAGTTAGGGTCCTGGATGAAGATGAACCAGTAACGCCGGAGCCGACTCCGACGCCGAAAAGACCCTAGTCGTTCGATAACGGGTTCGCTACCCTAGTGAGCCAGTTCGGACGCTACTGCCAGTCTGGTTCGGGTCAGCAGGTCCATCACGTCGCCTGCTCCTTTACCTGCGGTTTCTATCGGCGGCAGCAATATCATTTCGATCTCTCCCGAATAAGCGACCCCGGTCCGCTTGCCCATCATCCAGTCGGTATTGCGGATCGCGACGGGAATTATCGGTGAATTTGTCTGCAATGCAAGGTGAAACGCCCCCTTTTTAAAAGGCAGCAACTCGCCGGGCATCGCACGGGTTCCCTCAACAAAAACACCGAAAGAGTAACCATCGTTCATTACCGCTCGCGCCTTATTCATAGACGCTAGCGCCCTTTCGGGATTGCTGCGGTCGATCGCGATAATGTTTACGAAGCTCATTCCCTGGCCAAAAACAGGCACCTTAAGCAGTTCTTGCTTGGCGACCAGGCCCATCTTAGCCCCGGCACAAAAGAAAAGGGTCGCGGTGTCGAGATAGGAACGGTGGTTTGACGCAAATACATATGATCGGTTCGGGTCTACGTTTTCTGCGCCTATGACCTTTATTCGTGCGCCGCAAGCACGCAGCCATGTTTTTGCCCCCCATTGTGCCAACGGATAAAGTGCGGAGCGCCGATCGATGATCCATAGGAAGATCAGTGCCGGAGCACCAATAAATAGAATCAGCGAAGCGGCGACTATCCAGCACCACAAATAGCGGAGTTTCCCGGAAATTCTCGATTTGTTAGACTTCTTAACAGGAAAGGTTAACTTCTGATTCTGTGAAACCGCTTCGGGTGAATGTTCCGGCATAAGCTTTTTTTCGTGAGGTCCGTCAGTTGATCAACTGAAATTATGAATATTAATCGTGATCTTCGTAAACCGTGCGGGCCAAAATTGTTCAGACTGGCAATGTTGCCATTGCTCGTTTTTGGCCTCCTCACGTTGCTCGTTCTGACTGCATCGGCGCAGGTTCCCAGTCCGAGATCGGTGCTTGGGTTTCACCCGACTGATGACAAAACGATAGCAGATTGGGGGCAGATAACAGATTATTTCGCTCGCCTCGATCGTGCGAGTAATAAGGTAAGCGTCAAGGAAATAGGCAGGACGACAAATGGCAAGCCCCTCATAGTCGCATTCATCTCGTCACCGAATAATATCAAAAGGCTCGATCGATATCGACAGATATCAGCCCGTCTGGCCGACCCGCGGACTGTCAAGGACGGTAGGGAATTGGAGGGCCTGATCAAGGACGGTAAAGCAATCGTTGCTATTTCCTGCTCGATACACTCAACCGAGATAGTGGCATCGCAGATGTCGATGAACCTGGCGTACGAGATGGCCACCGCAAGGGATAACGAGATGCTTGAGATACTCGACAACACGATCCTGCTGCTGATCCCGTCCGCGAATCCGGATGGGATCGATATAGTCGCCGACTGGTACCGAAAGACCCTCGGAACGAAAAGCGAAGGCACATCCCCGCCCGAGCTATATCATCACTATGCCGGGCACGATAATAACCGCGACTGGTTTATGCTTAATCTTGCCGAAACTCGGGCAATTACTAAACTCTTCTGGAAGGAGTGGTATCCGCAGTTCGTTTACGACGTCCATCAGCAGGGACAGCATACGGCTAGATTTGTGATCCCGCCATTTTTTGACCCTCCGAATCCCCGGCTTTCGCCATCGATACTTCGCGAAGTGGGCCTGATCGGATACAAGATGGCCGCGGATCTGCAGGCCAGCGGCATCGGCGGCGTGGCGACCAACGCTTCGTACGATACATGGTGGCACGGCGGATTTCGGTCCGCTCCGTATTATCATAATTCGATTGGTATCCTATCCGAGGCGGCCAGCGCCAACCTGATGTCGCCGGCTACGGTCACGACCGATGACCTAATGAAAGCTCGGCCTACCCGCGGACTGAGATCGCCACTGGAAACGGCAACCAACAATCCCTCACCCTGGACGGGTGGCGTTTGGCGCCCCGCCGACATTGCGCGGATGGAGATGATCGCCTCCAAAAGCCTGCTCCAAATGGCGGCGAGGTTTCGCGCGCGATACTTGAGAAACTTTTATGAATACGGCCGCTCGAATCTGGTGTCGCGAGCCGATGAGCCGCAGGCTTTTATAATCACGGCGGGTCAGCCGCAGGCGGGCACCATTAGCCGTTTCCTGGAGGTTTTGATGGGCCAGGGGATCGAGGTCCACCAGATGACTCGCGAACTGTATGTACGGTACGCACAGAATATCTCGGAGTATCACGAAATGCCCCTGGGCAGCTTTCTGGTTTTTGTAAATCAGCCACAGAAGAACAATATCCTGAGCCTCTTTGAAAAGCAGGTATATCCACAACGGCTGACTGCGACTGGCGAGGCCGAGGTGCCGTACGATGTCGCGGGCTGGACGCTGCCGATTCAAATGGGGGTTGAGTACGAGACAGCCTGGCAGATACGCGACCTTGATGCCAGCACGCTCCGCCGCGTTGATAACATCAATCAGGCCCGAGCGGTGATGAACCTCGGCCCGCAG
>JBGSXN010000168.1:0-32250 GCA_041751355.1 Pyrinomonadaceae bacterium | reverse complement strand
CAGATCATAAATGGAAAGGCAAATGACATTTACTAGTAGAATTTCCTTTTTTCTGATCTGCGCCACGGTTGTGTTTACGACGCTCGCATACGGGACGGTACATCAGCCGATCATCGCGTTCTTTTATCTCGTTGTGGTCGGGCTAGTGGTTCTGTGGGCGGCGGAGGGGTTCGTCACTGGTTATGCGAAGCTCAGTACATCGGCTTTGCAATTGCCCCTTTTGCTGTTGGGAATTTATGCGCTGGTCCAGATAATACCGTTTGGAAGCTATTCAAACAGCGGAAGCGGTGTGCTTAGTGCACGCACGATTTCGATCGATCCATTTACGACGCAAATGACGGCCATTCACATCTTCGCGCTGTGCGCATTTTTCGCCATTGCTCTAGCGGTTATCGACAGTGAAAAGCGGCTCCGGCTGGTTGTAAAAGTGATAACGGGCTTCGGATTCATATATTCTTTCTTTGCTATTCTCCAATCGGTTCTGAGTCCGGAAAAGATCTACGGGATTTACGAAACACCGTTCGCGACGTCATTCGGTTCATTTGTCAATCGACATAACTTTGCCGCGATCATCGAAATGGCGATCAGCCTTCCACTGGCTCTAATCTTTACCGGTGCAGTTGACCGCGACAAACGGCTACTTTATTGGGTTGCGATCGCGTTGATGGCAACGGCACTGCTGCTCAGCGGCTCACGCGGAGGCCTTGTCGCCCTGCTGGCCGGAGTTATTTTTCTCGTTCTTCTAACTACCCGACAAAAGGGAGGCGGACGTACGGCCGTGTCATTTGCGCTTGCGGCCGGGATCGTTATTTTGGCGTTGGCGGGGGCTATTTTTGTTGGCGGCGATACCTCATTGACTCGGTTCGCCGATGCCTCTGCATCGGCGGATATTTCATCGAACCGGACCCATCTTTGGGGAATTACATTGAGGATAATTTTCGCCTTTTTTCCTCTAGGCACCGGGCTCGGTGCGTACGGACAGGCATATACTCAGTTTGACACGACGGGCGGTTTTCACCGGGTCGAATACGCTCATAACGATTATCTGCAGATCTTGGCGGATGCGGGGATCGTCGGATTGGTACTTGGGGGAATGTTCTTATACTTGCTATGGCGCGAGGGCTTTCGCAATATCACGGGACCAAGCCAGTATCGACGCTCGGTCGCGGTCGGGGCCTTTACCGGTTGTTTTGCGATTCTGGTTCACAGCCTATTCGACTTCGTGCTTCACATCACCGCAGTGTCGGTGATGTTTCTCACCTTTATGGCGTTGCTCGTGGCAAGCGGCCGGCAGTTTGATGGCGAGACGTCAGCCGATAAGCCACGGCCCCACGCGAGGGCCTCGGTTACCGAACTCACTGACCGTATAATGCAGAAATAGTTTCAGACCGTTTCTTCTGTGGTCGGAGAAGACCGGAAACGGCTAAGAAAACGAACAACCCACCAGATAATACCGTGGATAACGTAGGCCCCGGCAATAGCCAACAAGGCATATTGCGAATAAAACCAAACCGCCATTCCTAGTCCGGCCAACAGAACGATCAACAGAAACGCCCTTCGCCCCTTGCCAACGCTTTTCATGCTGGAATAACGGATCGTACTGACCATTAGTATAGACAATACTGCTACGAGGCCCATCAATGCGTATGTATAGAATTGCGCAGCGACGTCTCCGTAAGAACTAACCGGGGCGGGTGCGAAATGGACAAGGGCGGCGAGAAGTCCGCCGGCCGGCGGAATGGGCAGCCCGACAAAAGCTTTTTTATCGACCTTGGTTGCACCCTCGATCAGAACATGCGGCCGCGTTGCCTGAAGGTTAAATCGCGCAAGCCTGAACGCTCCGCACATCAGGAACGCGAAAAGTACAAAGACGCCTAAATTATGGCCAGGGCTGTTTTCAGGAAAAGTCGGAGCGATCGCCCACCCGTAAAGTAACGCGGTCGGGGCGATGCCGAATGTCAGCACGTCGGCCAGGGAATCAAACTGTACGCCGATCTCAGTTGCGGTCCGTGTTGCACGAGCGACGCGGCCGTCGATGGTATCGAAAAGTATCGCGAGCCCGATCGCCAGTCCCGCACTGTTAAAATAGCTCGCCGCCAGCAGGGGGTCGATATCAGCGGCCTGAAAGCCGCGTATCGACCAAAGGACCGCAAGGTAACCCATCGCCACATTGGCCGCCGTGAACAGGGTCGGGATCAGGTACAGTCCCTTCTTGAGACCGCGATGCGGAGGCCTTGTGTCGTCTTCGCTCATGTGAAATCAGATCATGCGCGCGATAATTGTCTCGCCGCCCCGGACCTTATCGCCTACACTGACAACTATCTCGACGTTCGCGGGCATCAGGATGTCGGTCCGGGAACTAAATTTTATCAATCCAAATTTTTGCCCGCGCTCCAGATTATCGCCTTCTTTAGACCAGCAGACAATACGCCTCGCAAGAATACCGGCGATCTGGGTGCAGGTAATGGTCATATCAGGACCCTTGATCTCAAGAGCATTACGCTCATTGACCAAACTCGATGCGTCGTTCGTTGCCGGCAGCTTTTTGCCGCGTGTGTATGCAATTTTAGTAATGACCCCGGCAATTGGCGAACGGTTAATATGAACGTCAAAAGGTGACAGGAAAACACTCACGAGTTTGCTGTCGTCGTGGTTTTCAATACGTGTGACGCGGCCATCGGCAGCCGACACGATCAGCCCGGGACCGTCGGGTATATGGCGAAGTGGATCCCGAAAAAAGAAGGCCATAAATCCGGCGATCATCAAGAGTAGTACGACGGCGATCCACCAACCGAGAATTGCGACTATACCCGCCAGGGCCAGCGGCACAAGGACAAATGGGATTCCCTCTCTAACCATAAATGCAATAGTCAATACTACACAATGCGGTCCGTTAACCGAAACAAAAAAAGCCCGGTGTCGGCAAACACCGGGCAAAGAGGAGGATCGTATGAAGAAACTTTAGCCTCTGACAGGATTGTCCTTAGCGTAGCTGTAAGCACACCAGGCGGCGATCAGGTGGACTACCCACCCCAATGTACCGGCTGACCCGATCCACGAAAATCCAGTCAAAACAAGCCAAATTATTCCAATAATAATTCTTCCGTTATAGATCTGACCCAATCCGGGGACCAGTAAACTTAATATTCCAGCTAGTATAGGTTCTCTCATCTTGTCCAAAGTGCCTCCGAATATAATTACGCCGGAACCTCGAATTTGTTTCATAAAAATAGACAAACTTGTACTGGAGTCTCCGAAGTCCTGAATAAGCAGGCCGATGAGCGGCTAACTGTCTGCCAGTCTAGTGTGCCATTAACTCGTGCAGCAAAAAATGAGTAAGAAAAAATATCGCGACGCCTGCAAACACAGAGAGGGAAACGACAGGGCTCTTTCCGCCGTGGTGGTTAACCTCGGGTATAAGATCGCTTGCCGCGACATAGAGGGTGACTCCGCCGGCGATCGGCAGGGCATAGGCGATCGATGATTCAAAAGTGCTGCCGATAACGTAAAAAACGATCACCCCGATGAGCGTCATTAGTCCGACCAGTGAAGTTGCGATCATCACCTCGCGAAATCCTTTGCCCGCGGCCATCATCATCGATCCGATAGTGAATCCTTCGGGAAACTTGTGCATGAATACGGCGATAAAAACCAACGTTCCAACCCGAGCGTCTATATGCGATGCGGCGGCGATCGATACTCCGTCGAAGAAAGTGTGTATTAGCAGACCGCCGACTGCTGTATATGCCGACCTGGTCGTTAGCGGATGTTCGCTGTGGACCTCTTCGCCGAGGTGAAAGTGCGGTGCTATCGTGTGCTCGAAAAACTGTGTCAGGAGATAGCCACCCAGTACCAGCAGCATAGGAATATAGAGAGTGTCTGCTGTTACGCGATCGCCGTTCTGCCACAATCCGACGGTCTTTGGCAATATCTCGATAAACGTCACCGCCAGCATAAAGCCCGCGCTCAACGCCAGCAGGTATCGAAGATAGCGTTTGTAGTTGTGATGAAGTTTCGACGGAAACAGGATGAGCCCGCCCAGGACATTCGCGACGCCGGCCAAAATGCCGAATATAAGCAGTTGAATAAATGTAGACGTCATTAATCGGCTCGCAAACTTTAATATCCTATATCGCCCAAAAGCTAAAGACAAAAACGCGATTGAGAGTTTGAAGGTTTATAGTAGCTCTTAAACGTATGATTAAGCTCGGCATGATAATAATGTGTTGACATCCGCCGAAATAACAGCGTAAAATGCTTTAGATATTGAGCAATCGAACAACTCGTTCGACTGACAAACACTTTTATCCTGACATAACTGTTTAAGACCTTAAGCGCCGAAAAAAATACGCAGCGGGAGAAATTTATGTGCCCAGTAAGCAAATATTTTCTCTGTAAAAGGGTCGACGCTGCTCTGGTATTTTTCTCAACGCACTCAGATCTTTGAATTAATGGACGAGTCCCACGCCGAAATCAAAAGCGTTCACCGACCCGTCTTGCTCGCCGAGGTCGTCCGGGTTTTGGCTCCTGATCGCGGCGGCGTCTTTATCGATGCCACGATCGGGCTCGGAGGTCATGCAGAAGCGATCCTGGAAGCGTCGTCCGACACATCAGTCATCGGCATCGACCAGGACAGTGAGGCGATAAGGCTTGCTGGAGCGAGGCTCGAGCGATTTGGAAGCAGAGTGATTATCCATGAAGGGAATTTTTCAGATATTTCTGGTATAGCTTCCCGAGCCGGGGTGGTCTCGGTAAATGGAATTCTCGCCGATCTGGGCGTTTCGTCGCTTCAGATGGACAGCGAGACCCGTGGTTTCAGCTTTAGATATGACGCACCGCTCGATATGCGGATGAGCACCGGGTCTGGCCGTCAAACGGCGGCCGAGATGCTCGAGACGATCGATCAGGATGAACTAGCCAATCTAATTTATAAGTTTGGTGAAGAGAGGGCTTCGAGAAAGATCGCCAAATGGATCATCGAACGCCGTGATAAGGGCGAGCCGATCCGCACAACCTTTCAACTGGCCGAACTGGTGAGAAGGGCGGTTCCGCGAAAGCCCAAAGACAAGATCGACCCCGCGACCCGAACTTTTCAGGCTCTCAGGATCGCGGTCAATGACGAACTCGGCATTCTCGATGGCTTTGTTAATGACGCTGTCGATCTTTTGAAAACTGACGGAGTGTTGGCGATCATAACGTTCCACTCGCTTGAGGACCGGATCGTCAAACATGCTTTCCAGAAGCTAGCTGGTAAATGCCAGTGCCCGCCGCGAATTCCACAATGTGTTTGCGGGGCCCGACGACGAGTTGAATTGCTGACGCGGAAGCCGATCGTGGCGTCCGAGATTGAAAACGACGGAAATCCCCGTGCACGCAGTTCAAAACTGCGAGCATGCAGACGGCTGGCGGATCCGCCCGCTGGTCAATAAAGTTATGCAAAAGAGAAACACTGTAAACAAATCGCGGCCAGGGAAATCTGGCAAAGATGAATCGAATCGGCTGAGCACCTACTTTGCCTTATTTGGCTGCGGGTTGATCTTGATGAGCGGGTTTTTCTTTGCCGGGCGACAGCATTTCTCGTCGATGGATTACGGCATGAAGAATTCTCGCCTTCGAAAGCAGATCGAAGATCTAAGGGCCGAAAAACAGCGTCTGCTATTTGCCCGCGAGGTTTCTCTATCCCCCAACGAAATAAAAAAGTCCGCCCGGAAGGCAGGGCTCTTTAATGGCCGACTAAACTCGGTGACCGGCCCACATCTCGCCTCAGCGTCGCCGGTACCCAAACCCCTCCCGTTGGCCGATGAATCAAAGCCCACAATTATAAAGACGGGTTCGGTGAAATCGACGGCCACGCGAGCAGAAAAAGCGTTGCAAGTAGTGCAGCCATCGCAAAAAGCGAAGCTTACGGTTTCGTCCGAATAGGCCAAATAATTGGCCAATCTCTCAGACTCTAGCTGACGATCTTAAAATTCGATGAAACGTCCAAAACGCCCAAAAAAGAAAGATCTTAAACAAGTCGCCTTTACCAGATTTATGTTAGTGGTGGCTTTTTTTGTTTTATGGATGGGCGGTATCAGTGTTCGGCTGGTACATCTCCAGGTAACGCAGCACGAATGGCATAAGGAGCAATCGCAGAGCCGTCGTGAGAACGTTCGCCAGACCCGGGCGCTGAGGGGAACGATCTACGACCGCAACCAGCGGGCACTGGCTATGAGTGTTCGAGTTCAAACGCTCTTTGCCGATCCGAAAGAAATTTCCGATCCAGTCAGGACTGGCGAGGCCGTAGCACGGGCACTGAAACTCGACGCTGCCCAGATAATCAAGCAGATCACAGAAGGCAAAGATGCCAAACGGCGCTATGTGGCACTCGCCCGAAAGCTCGACGAAGATGTCGTCACGCGTGTAAACCAGGCGCTCGATGACGGTGACCTTAAAAAAGCCGATCTGCCCAACTTTACCGGTTTGCACTGGAGGGAGGACCAGAAACGAAAGTATCCTTACGAAACATTGGCCGCCCAGGTGGTCGGCTTCAGCAATGCTGAGGATGAGGGGCGGGCCGGCATTGAACTCTCACAGGAAGAAATACTTCACGGTGCCGTCATAAAAAAGCTGCAGACCCGTGACCGGCTTGGCCGCGTCTATGACGAGACCGAAGTCGAACGTGACTCGCCGAGCGATATCGTCCTTACTCTTGACGCCGGGCTGCAATATATTACGGATGAGGCCCTCAAAAAGGGGGTCCAAACGGCAAATGCCAAATCGGGGATGGTCGTTGTCATGCGGCCCAGTACCGGTGAGATCCTGGCAATGTCCAACTATCCGACCTTCGATCCTAATACTATCAGCGAGTCGGCAACCGAACACATATCGAACAAGACGATCCAGGCAGTTCATTCGCCCGGCTCGGTTTTCAAGATAGTTACATATGGATCGGGTTTGGAAAAGGGGCTGTTCAAGCCGGACGGTGAGATCGACACGGGGAATGGTTCGATCGAGGTCGCAAAGCACAGATTCAAAGATTCCCGCTCGTACGGCAAAATCTCATATCTTCAGGCGATGGCTTATTCGAGTAATGTTTGCGCTATAAAGACCGGGCTTAGTGTGGGCAAAGATGATTTTTTTGCCATGATCACGAAGATGGGCTTTGGAAGCCGGACCGGCATTGAACTTCCGGCTGAAACTGCGGGCATTGTGCGGGCTCCGCAGCGATGGAATGGCGACTCGCTGGCCTCTATGTCTATCGGCTACGAAATTGGCGTAACAGCGTTGCAAATGGCCAGTGCTTTTGCGACGATAGCTAATAACGGAATCCGCGTCCAGCCGCATATCATCAAGGAAATTCGCCCTTCCGGCGAAGGACAAAGGAAATTGACACAACCTATGCAGACGCAAGTAGTTACGGCTGAAACCGCAAAGGGTTTGCGTACCATGTTTCGGCAGGTTGTGCTGACCGGCACGGGACGCCGGGCACAGTTGAACGGTTACTCCGCAGCCGGGAAAACAGGCACGGCCTGGAAAGTCAATACGCAGACCAAATCGGTTGATCCCAGCAAGTATGTTTCCTCGTTTATTGGCATGGCACCGGCCGACGATCCGGAAATAGTGGTCGCCGTTATTATGGATGAACCGAAAGGCGGTGCCCGGGATGGTGGAATGGTATCGGCACCAGTGTTTAAGGAAATCGCACAGCAGATTTTGCAGGCAATGAATATTCCTATGGACATTCCCCTAAAGGCCGATTCTTTGATCGCATCGGATATTCCGGCGGCATCGCCGAGGGTCGTTCCTCAGGAAAAATTGCCCGAGAAGGAACGTCCCACGGCTCTAAAGCCGACGATCGCTGAGCGGCCTGTGACCGGCAAGGTAAAGCCAAAGGAGCCAAAAACGGTTGACGGAAATAAAAGCGGCGATCAGAAAAAGCTCTCGACTGAACGGCCGCGGCAGATCAATTCGGGGACGGACAAACTTAAACTTGAAACTTGAAATAGCGATCGATCATATGAATGCGGACGCGCCTGCACTTGACCCCGCTTTGCGAGAACGCGAAGTGGGTTCTTTTGCTATCGACTCTCGTGAGGTAGAGGCCGGTGACGTATTCTTCGCACTTTCCCAGCCGGAGTATCGCGACAATGGGTTTAACGGTGATTTTGAGGATTCAACTAAATATGTTCCGGCCGCCATCGATGCGGGTGCCGTGGCGGTCGTGGTCCGGCCCGACCGATTTGAGGAGCACGGCCTCGACCGGTTTGGAAAGCAGGCGATCTTTGTTCCCGATGTGATCGCGGCTTTTCAGCATCTCGCCCATGGGGTTTATCTCGATTGGAACAAGCCGGTTGTGGCGATCACGGGAAGTGCCGGTAAGACGACCGCCAAAGAGTTGACCGCTCATGTCCTCTCCAGAAGCGGATTGAAAGTCCTACGCAATATAAAAAACTATAACAATGGCCTCGGGCATCCGTTGACGGTGCTCAAACTCGCCGCCGATCCGACCTTTGATGTCGCTGTTCTCGAGATGGGAATGTCGACACCGATGAACGAGATACGGCGGCTGTGCAAGATCACTCCCCCGGATGTCGCTGTCGAGCTGAATGTGCTGCCAGTCCATGTCGAGCACCTCGGCTCAATCGAGAATGTGGCTAAAGCAAAGGCCGAGCTTATCGAAGGAATGAAACCGGGCGGAACCGCGGTTCTCAATGCTGACGATCCGCTGGTTGCCGCTATGAGAGATCTTAGCCGGGGTGAAACCATGACTTTCGGTATCGATAGCCCGGCTGATGTGATGGCTGAAGATATTCAAGTCGTTCGATTGGGCTCGACTCGTTTCAAACTAAAGCATCAGATGGACCACGCCGAGGTCGAATTTCCTCTGAACGGGAAACACAACATACTGAATGCTCTTGCTGCCGCTGCGGTCGGTATTAGCTTTGGAATGACGGTTCGTGATGTTGCATCTGCGCTGAACTCAGTCGAAGCACCGCCACAGCGTGGGGTCTTCCATGTCTTTTCCGAGGGCTTTACAGTTATCGACGATTCGTACAATTCCAACCCTGCCGCACTCTTCTCGATGATTGAAACTTTGTTCGAGGTCGGGCGGCCGGCTGCAAGAAAAATTGTCGTTGCGGGGGAAATGCTGGAACTCGGCCCTGACGAGATTGCTATCCATCGCGATACCGGCAATCGGATCGCGGAAAGCGGCATTAACGTTCTTATTGGTGTACGCGGCCTCGCTAAGGAAATGGTAGCGGCAGCGGGTGAAGCAGGACTTTCCGAAGTCTACTTTGCTCAAGATTCCGATGAGGCGGCTGCCCTTTTATCTGAGTTGATCCATCCGGGCGATATCGTACTGGTAAAGGGCTCACGTGGCGTCAGGACCGAAAAAGTTGTTGAAAGATTGCTTGAAAAATTTGAATTGGAGGGAGCTGTCGTAAAAGAACACTAGATGCTCTATTACTTTCTGTACCAATTCGTTTTCCAGCAATACGGGCGATTCAGCGAATCGTATGTGTTCAAAGGGCTTAACGTTATCCAATACGTCACGTTTCGCACAGCGATGGCCGCGATAACCGCCCTCCTTATTTCGCTGCTGCTGGGCGGAAAGGTAATTCGAAAGCTCGCCCATTTAAAATTCGGGCAAGAGATACGTGAGGAAGGTCCCGCATCGCACCAGGAAAAACGCGGCACGCCGACAATGGGTGGTGTTTTGATAATCGGTTCGGTCTTTCTGTCAACAATTCTTTGGGCCCGGCTCGACAGTCTTTATTTATGGATCGCACTTGTGGCCACAACGCTTTTTGCGTCGATCGGATTTGCAGATGACTATATAAAGATCGTCAAAAAGCGAAGCCTCGGTCTTACCGGAAAACAGAAAATCCTGGGGCAGTTAGCAGTCGCTCTTCTGGTTTGGGGGACATTGTGGGTATGGAGCAGTTACTCCTGGAACATTAGTATTCCGTTTTTTAAGGCGACGGCTGAGGCTTCCGGCGTCAGCTATGTTGGGCCGCTCGTATACTTCTTCTTTATTGCCTTTATTTTGCTGGGATCTTCAAATGCGGTGAATCTCACTGATGGTCTGGACGGGCTCGCCATCAGCGTCACATTTATCGCGATGTCTGCCCTTACCGGCCTTACTTATCTCGCTAGTGATGCCAGATGGGCCGAGAGGCTCGATCTAACACATATTTCTGCATCGGCGGAATTGACGGTCTTCTGCGGCGCAATGGTCGGTGCGAGCCTGGGGTTCCTCTGGTATAACTCGCCGCCGGCCGAGGTGTTTATGGGCGACGTGGGATCGCTCGCCATCGGCGGGGCGCTTGGCACGGTCGCTATCCTGACGAAACAGGAATTTTTGCTTCCGTTCATCGGTGGCGTTTTTATCCTCGAGGCTGTTTCGGTCATGCTTCAAGTATCGGTCTTTAAGCTTACCAAGCGTGGCGGCCAGCCGGGACGAAGGGTTTTCAAGATGACGCCACTGCATCATCACTTTGAAATGACCGGCTGGAAGGAACCAAAGATCGTGTTCAGGTTCGTGATCATAGCTGTGCTTTTTGCATTATTGAGCTTATCGACCCTGAAGCTCCGATAGCGGCTCGCCGAATGCCATTGCTGCGAAGGTTTTATGAAGTTACACGGTACAAAGGCCCTGGTACTCGGCGCGGGAAAGAGCGGTGTCGAGGCTTCGAAATTTCTGGCCGATCGCGGAGCAATCGTGGCTCTGCATGACAAGACCGAATTAGAATCGCTTTCCGAAGCAGCTCGTTCTTTGAAAAATTCGCATAATGTCGGACTGATCTCGGGACAGCTTCCGTCATGGCTGCTCGACCAGATCGAGCTGGTCGTCATTTCTCCCGGTGTTCCGTCGACTTCGATCCCGGCCCGATATATCGATCGCAAGGACGGCGAGGTTATTGGTGAGGTCGAACTTGCGTATCGATTCTTAAAAGGTCGCGTGGTGGGTATTACGGGCTCGAACGGCAAAACGACCACCACCGCACTGATCGGCGAGCTGCTAAAGAACGCCGGCTTGGAAACGCAGGTGGGCGGCAACATCGGCACCCCGCTTCTCAGCCTGACGGACGCTTCGACGGATGACGGATGGACGGTAGTGGAACTTTCCAGCTTTCAGCTAGAGACGATCAAGGAATTTAGGGCAAGCGTTGCTATCTGTCTCAACGTGACCCCCAATCATCTCGATCGGTACGACTCGTTCCAGGAATACGCCGCTGCAAAGCACCGAATATTTATGAACCAGACGTCGGAAGATGTCGCGATCCTAAATGCCGATGACGAGATCACGGCGTCGTGGGACATCGGGCTGAAGGCGAATGTTGTCAAATTCAGCATTCGCAGAGAACTGAATGAGGGTTTGTTTCTTCGCGGGAATGAACTGGTTTGCCGGGCGAACGATACAGAGAAGGTGCTTCTGCAGCGAAGCGAAATCTTTCTTAAAGGATTGCATAACGTAGAGAACGTCCTGGCAGCATTAGCCGCGGGGTTGGCATGCGGGGCCGAAATCGCCGCTATGCGTGCGACGGTGATGGATTTCAAAGGCGTGGAACACCGGATCGAATTCGTCGCCGAGATCGATGGGGTAAGTTTTTATAACGATTCTAAGGCGACATCGGTCGACGCCACGACGAAGGCCTTGGAAGCGCTGAGCGGAGACAATGGAAAAGTAG
Organism: Pyrinomonadaceae bacterium; assembly: GCA_041751355.1. Taxonomy (GTDB): domain Bacteria; phylum Acidobacteriota; class Blastocatellia; order Pyrinomonadales; family Pyrinomonadaceae; genus OLB17. The sequence continues at coordinate 20,575 of JBGSXN010000168.1, read as the reverse complement.
TCTTGATCATGGGCGGCAGAGGCAAAAACGCTCCCTATCAACCGCTGGCAAACCTTATTAAGAGTTCGGTAAGAAACCTCATTGTTATCGGCGAGGACGCCGACAATATAAAGACACAATTGTCGGGGTCGGCGGAAATCACAAATGCCGACAGTATGGATGAGGCGGTCCGGACCGCGTTTGAGGCCGCCAAGAGCGGCGACTGCGTGTTGCTCGCCCCGGCCTGTGCGAGTTTTGATATGTTCAGGAGTTTCGAGGAAAGAGGAAAGGTATTTAAGGCAGCGGTCGACGGTCTCAAGGCCAGCGCCGCCGTTAGTCAGAAACAATAATGCACAAGGAGAAGCGCATAGATTGGTTCATGTTCGGGATAGCCGCAACCCTCGCCGCTTTTGGAACGATGATGGTTTACAGCGCCTCGGCCATGTTTGCCCTGCGTGAAACCGAGAGCGGCAGCCAGTATACCTATTTTTACAAACAGGTTGCGTTCACCGTTGCCGGTATTATTGCGATGATCGCCGTCAGCCAGCTCGATTATCGCTTCCTTCAGCGGGCATGGGTCGTGTATCTATTACTGGCTGTAACGGTCGTCCTTTTGGTGATGGTCTTTGGCTTCCCGCCAATCAACGGTGCCCAGAGGTGGATCAGAGTAGGCGGTTTTTCTTTTCAGCCGTCCGAGATGGCCAAGATCACGCTTCCAATATTTCTCGCCTACTACCTGGCCAAGAACGAAGACAGCGTTGGGGACCTGAAGCGAACTGTCCTGCCGTGCATTTTGGGTCTAGCTCTGTTGGGCGGGCTCGTTCTATTCGAAAAGGACCTCGGGACCACTATCGTGCTCTGCGCGATCTTTTCGGCTGTTTATTTCGCCGCCGGGGCCAGGCTAGTTCACATTGGAACGGTTGGCGCTGTGCTGGTGCTTATCGGAGCGGCGGCTATATTTATTGCCCCGTGGCGGGTCGCTCGTATGATGGCTTTTCTCGATCCGTATAAATATGCAAGCGATGAGGGCTATCAGGTTGTGCAGTCGCTGTATGCGATCGGCTCGGGCGGCGTATTCGGAGAGGGATTCGCGAAGGGCCATCAGAAACTCTTTTATCTGCCTTACCCGTATTCGGATTTCATTTTCTCGGTGGTGGGCGAGGAACTTGGCCTTATCGGGACTCTGGCCGTCGTTTCTGCCTTTGGCCTTCTGCTTTGGCGAGGTGCCCGTACGGCTGTGCTGGCCCCGGACAGGTTTGGCACACTGCTGGGGATAGGGATTATCACCGGTTTAACCGTCCAGGCTCTATTCAATATAAGTGTCGTGACCTCGATACTGCCGGCCAAGGGAATTCCGCTTCCATTCATCTCGTATGGTGGATCGTCTATTGTCGTGTCCCTTATTGGCGTTGGAATTTTACTGAGTATTTCGAGATTCGCCGGCAGTCAGGCTAAATCACCTGTTAAAGCACAGGCACGGGGCTACCGGCGTCGGGGCCGTGCAGCGGCATAAGGAATGGGGCGTTCGATGAAAGTATTGATTGCGGCCGGTGGGACTGGCGGACACATCTATCCAGGCATCGCTATAGCGAATGAGATCATGGGTCGTAACGCCGGATCAGAAGTGATGTTTGTCGGAACGGCGAGAGGGTTAGAAAAACGTTTGGTCCCTGAGAACGGCTTTCAGCTTGCCCTCATCAATAGTGCAGGTCTGAAAAACGTTGGGTTTAGGGGCAAATTGAAAGGCATGATGGTTTTACCACGGAGCTTTTGGGAAGCGCGAAAAATAATCAGGGAATTTGTTCCCGATGTGGTCGTTGGCGCCGGCGGCTACGTTTCAGGGCCGGTTGTCATGATGGCACACTTTATGAAGGTGCCCACCCTGATCATGGATTCGAATGCGTTGCCGGGTTTTACTAACCGCCGGCTTGCGAAGTATGTGGACAAGGCGGCGCTGACATTCGAGGCAGCTTTACCGTTTTTCGGAAATAAAGGTGTGGTTACAGGGAACCCGGTACGCAGTGAGTTCTTCGATATTAGCGATAGCAAGCCGGATATGCCTGTGAACATATTGATCTTTGGCGGTTCGCAGGGAGCGAGGGCGATAAATAACGCAATGATCGACGCTCTTCCGCTGCTCGCTGATCGTCGCGGCGAGATCCGCATAACCCACCAGACGGGCGAGGCCCAGTACGAAGAAGTTCGGGCCGCCTATGCGGAAAATGGATGGGAAGACGTACTTGTCCGGGCCTATATCTCGAACATGGTCGAGGCCTTTGAAGCCGCGAACCTTTTAATTAGCCGTGCAGGAGCGACGACTTGTGCTGAGGTGGCTGCCGCAGGCCGAGCGGCATTGATGATACCCTTGCCGACTGCGGCAGATGACCATCAGCGAAAAAATGCCGAGGCAATGGCCAATAGCGGTGCCGGCAGGATGATATTGCAGGCTGAACTTTCGGGCGATAGGCTCGCATCAGAGATACTTGATCTGCTGGAAGATCCGATCGTACTCGTAAACCTGGGTGCAGCCGCTCGCAGGCTCGCCCGACCGGACGCTGCCGCAGCGACGGTCGACCTAATAGAGTCGCTAGTTAAAAAGTAAATTATAGATATGTTTCGACACGTTAAGAATATTCATTTTATCGGCATTGGCGGCATCGGTATGAGCGGTATCGCCGAGGTGCTTTGCAATCTCGAATTTGTCGTCTCTGGTTCCGACGCACGCAAGTCTAAAAATACGGACCGCCTGGAAGCTCTCGGAGTTCGAATCGCGGAGGGCCACGACGCTCAGAATGTGCGGGACGCCGATGTCGTCGTTTATTCCTCGGCCGTAAAGGAAGATAATCCAGAGGTCATGGTTGCCAAAGCCAGGGGAATCCCGGTTATACCGAGGGCCGAAATGCTTGCCGAGCTAATGACGCTGAAACCGTATGCTGTTGCGGTTTCAGGCACTCATGGCAAAACTTCAACGACGTCAATGATCGCTACCTTGCTCGGCGACGCGGGGTTTGACCCGACCACGGTGGTTGGAGGAGTTGTCGATACGCTTGGCTCGAATGCAAAGCTGGGAAGTTCCGATTGGTTTGTAACTGAGGCTGACGAGAGCGACCGTTCGTTCCTAATGCTTTACCCGACCATCGCCGTTGTTACCAATATCGATAAAGAGCATATGGAGTCGTACAAGGGGATGGACGATGTTGTCCAGTGTTTCACCGACTTCGTAAATAAAGTTCCCTTCTATGGAGCTGCCGTAATATGCCTCGATGACCCGAATGTCCAGTTGATCATCCCCAAGATCAAACGTCGTCGAGTCACTTACGGGCTGACATCCCAGGCTGACGTTTCGGCCCACAATATCAGATATGACGAGAATTTTGGCTCGACGTTTAGCGTCTCACGAGGAACCGAACCATTAGGTGAGATCAAGTTGCCGGTTCCCGGAAAACACAATGTTTATAATGCTCTGGCTGCGACAGCGGTCGCCCTGGAAATGGACATCCCGTTCGAAACTATCGTTCGGGCTTTCGCGGGCTTTAAGAATGCAGACCGACGATTCCAGTTTAAAGGCGACATCGATGGGATCACCGTCGTCGATGACTATGGTCATCACCCGACCGAGATCGTGGCTACGCTTTCCGCCGCTAAAAATAGCGCCGGCGGTCGTAGGACCGTAGTTGTGTTTCAGCCTCACAGGTTCTCGCGAACTAAGGAATTGATGGACGATTTTGTCGTCGCGTTTAATAATGCTGATGTCCTTCGGATCCTTGATATTTATGCCGCCAGCGAACCACCAATCGAGGGCATCAGTGCCGAGGTTTTGACGGAGAATATAAAACGCTATGGTCACAAAGATGTCGCCTATATTGGCGACATAGAATCGGCAACAGAAAAGGTCTGTTCCTATCTCAAGCCGGGCGATCTGGTGATAACCCTCGGTGCGGGTAGTATCACTCGACTCTCAGATCAGATATTGGAGTGCCTGGAAGCTAATAAGGCTGATGCCTGATTACGTTCGACGAAGTATGCCGAAAAAGAGGAAAGCAGTTTCTACAAAAGCGAGATCATCGGCCAGAATCAAAAGCCGTTCCGTCTCGCCGCGTTCGCGCACTCAGCCGGTCAGGCGGGCCCTGGGTAGATATCTAATTCCTCTCGCGATTGCAGTTACTCTCGGCGCGGCGATTCTCTTTATGGCCCTGTCCGGCTATCAATCGGCTACCGCGTCAGGGTTTTTTTCATTGAGAGATGTTGAGATAAGAGGCACCAACCGGACTCCAGTCGAAGACATTAGACGCATCGTCGCCTCGTCTGTCGAAAAGCCGGGTGTCTGGAATGCTGATCTCGGTGAGATCCGCGAGAAGATCGAGAAATTCCCCTTCGTCAAGACGGCTGCGGTTTCCCGGATGCTGCCTGCCGGAATAATGGTGAACATAACGGAGAGGGTGCCCGCGGCGGTGGTCCAGCTTTCGTCAGGAAAATATCTGGTCGATGGCGAAGGAAAGCTGCTCACAACAATTAAAGCAGAGGAAAAGGAATTTCCGTTTGTCCTCAAGGGATGGGATGAGTCTAAAACCGAAGCGGCGTTCACGGAGAATCAAATACGGCTAAAGTTATACGCAAGAATGCTCGACGAATGGAAGCAGTTTGATTTGTCGACCCGTGTAAAAGAAGTCAACCTCGACAATCCGAGAATACCGATCGCTGTAGTGGAAGACTCAGGCCGATCTGTGGGGATAACACTTGCGCGGGATAATCTCGGTAAAGGGCTAAAGACGGCGGTCGAGGCGTTAACCGGGAAAGGCGATCGGGTCCGCTCGATCGATGCGGCGGGAATTTATCCCGTGATCCAGTATCTGGAATTTTGATCTAAGACTATGAACAGCGAAATACAGGCAGTTGGTTTGGATATAGGTACAAGCCGAATACGGTGCGTCATCGGTGAGCCCGCCGCCGACGGTCAAATGAATATCGTCGGAATCGGAGAAGCTGAGTCAAAGGGGCTGCGACGAGGCGTCGTGACCTCGACCGAGTCAGTAGCGGAAGCTATACGAAAGGCTGTCGGTGAAGCCGAGCGTGTGAGCGGGCTCGATATTGACGGAGCGACGGTCAATTTGTCGGGCGAACACCTCCGCGGGGAGAACAAAAACGGTGTAGTTGCGGTCGCCGGCCCAGACAAAGAGATCACCGACGACGATATCGATCGTGCAGTCGATTCCGCAAGTGCGATGCCGTTGACCCCCGGATGGGAGATCGTTGCCCGTCTGCCGCAGGAATTTATCGTTGACGGCCAGGATGGTATTACCGAACCGATCGGAATGAACGGATCGCGGCTCGAAGCCCTCGTCCACGTGGTTACGAGCCCTAGTGCAGCCCGCCAGAACCTTATTAAAGCCGTTACTCGGGCCGGCATCGACGTCGAACAACTCGTTCTCGAACCCCTTGCCGCTGCTGACAGCGTACTAACCGACGACGACAAGGAGTATGGCTGCGCTCTGGTAAATATGGGGTCTGAGATCACGAGCTTGATAATATTCGGCCGCGGAGCCGTCCAGCATTCCGCTGTCTTTCCGTTTGGCAGCATGCTTTTCACCAAGGACATTGCCACAGGGCTGCGTGTGTCGATACCCGAGGCAAATAAGATCAAGCATCTTTGGGGCTGTGTAGCGTCGTTTCTTCTTGACGACGAGGAACGTCAGGACATGATCGAAATAGTTCCATTCGGCCGCAATGAGACTCGCGGCCTGTCAAAAGAGATCCTGTGCGACATCATGCAGCCGCGGGCCGTCGAACTGATGCAGCACGTGGCCCGAGAGGCCCAGTCGACTAAGGCCCAGATCTCAGGCGGTGTTTTTTTAACAGGCGGCGGAGCGATGGTCCGGGGTATCGCAGAGATCGCCGAGCAGGTGTTTGACGCCCCAACGCGGGCGGGCTACATCGAACCATCTTACTTCGGTGGCCTTGCTGAAGAGGTGAGGGGCCCTCAGTGGGCAACCGCCAATGGTCTAGCCCTTTGGTCGTTGAGAAGCCAAATGCGTGGGTTTGGGCACGGGGACCGATCGTCTGCAACGAAAGTGAAGGAATGGATCGGAAATTTTCGAAATAAATTCAGATAATCGGAGTTTTGAGTTGGAGTTTTACCGCTAATCGTTGTATGCTGATTGCCCAATAGCACAATATCTTGTTATTTGCAGCGTCTGCTTAGAACCGTTTACCAATAGCCTTTAGATCGTATTTTCCGCATATCGGAATGTTTTACCTCAATGGAAGAAATCGAAATGAATAACAGCGGCATCAGGATGTTTATCGACGAGCCACCAATTACCGGTGCGAGGATCAAAGTTATCGGGGTTGGCGGCGGCGGGAGCAACGCGGTCAATCGAATGATCGACGCCGGAATTCAGGGGGTTGAGTTCATCGTCGCTAATACCGACCTCCAGGCCCTCAACGCCTCAAAAGCTCCTATGAAGATCCAGCTCGGCAGCAAATCGACCCGCGGCCTGGGCGCCGGGTCGAACCCGGAGATCGGACGACAGGCCGCCCTTGAGGATACCGAGAAACTTCTCGACATACTGGATGGCTCAGACATGGTTTTTGTAACGGCTGGCCTTGGCGGCGGCACCGGTACGGGAGCGGCGCCGGTCGTGGCGTCTCTTGCGATCGAACTAGGGGCTCTGACTGTCGCTGTTGTTACAAAGCCGTTTGCCGTCGAGGGCAGAAAGCGTATGGCCCAGGCTGAAAAAGGGCTGGCCGAATTACGCGGGTGTGTCGACACACTTTTAACTATTCCTAATTCAAAGCTTCGCGAGGTCGAGGAAAAAATCACGATCATGGACGCCTTCAAACGGGCTGACGACGTACTGCTGCAGGCTGTTAGGGGCATCACCGATCTCATTATTACGCCGGGGATCATCAATCTGGATTTCGCTGACGTGACAACCGTTATGAGAGGCAAAGGCGTCGCCCTTATGGGCATTGGCGAAGGCGAGGGCGAGGACGCGGCATCCAAGGCGATGCGAGCTGCCCTGGACTATAAACTTCTCGAGGAAAATTCGATCAAGGGGGCCAAGGCTGCCCTCATAAACGTGACCGGCGGCCCCAATATGGTGCTCGGTGAGGTCGAGGACGCTATCGGAATGATCGAATCTGAGGCTGATGATAACGCCGACATTATTTGGGGAAGCGTGATCAAGGAAGATATGGGTGACGAGATCCGTATTACTGTCATCGCTACCGGGTTCGATTCACAGATGACGGTTCAGATACCTCGGCCGCAAGCCCCTGAGGTCCGCATTGCTGCCGCCCCTAACTCGGCATACACGCCCGGCGACATTCCGCCCGTCGAAAATCTGGATGTGCCGACATTTATGCGGCGCCAGGCCGACTAACACATTGATCCGCCGTTTGCGTCAAACGAAACGGCATGCGAATCTGTGTTAGATAATGTCTGAAGATCGATCATTGCGTCCGGTAATAGGGATCACGATGGGGGATGCCGCCGGTATTGGCCCGGAGATCGTGCTCCGCGCCCTAAGCACGCCTCAGTTAAAGACGGCTCTTCGATGCATCATCATCGGAGACGCCGTTTTTTTGCGTAAATCGGCGGAAATAATGGCCCTTGAGTTAGATCTTGTTTCGTTTGGCGATGATCCGCAAACCGGTACGACCGAGGTTTTCGATCTCGGGAACTTGCCGGCGGACTTCGAAATTGGCGTCGATGCGGCCGTCACCGGAAAGGCTTCTGCAGAATACTTGATCGCATCGGTAGACCTCTGGCGGCAGGGCAGGATCGATGCGATCGCTACGGCGCCGATTAGCAAAAAGGCAATCGGCATGGGCGGCTATGATTATCCCGGGCATACTGAATTTTTGGCTGAGTTAACAAACACAGCCGAATTCGCGATGAGCTTTTTTGCTGAAAAACTCAGGGTCGTCCTGCTTTCCACACATCTTCCGCTTCTTTCCGCGATAGATCTGATAAAAGCCGAGAAACTGATAGAAATCATCTGTTTTACCGACCGGGAAATGCGGCGGCTTCTCAGCAAGGATGTGTCGATTGCGGTGGCCGGGCTAAATCCGCACGCGTCCGAAGGCGGAATGTTCGGGACAGAGGAGGCCGATGAAATAATTCCCGCGGTTCGCCATTGCCAGGGCAAAGGTATCAATGTCAGCGGGCCGTTCTCACCCGACAGTGTCTTTCTGCGCGGATTCAGAGGCGAGTTTGACGCTTGCATTGCCTTATACCACGATCAAGCGACGATCGCAGTCAAGTCACTTTCCTTCGGATCCGGCGTCAACGTTACTCTCGGGCTTCCGCTTATCCGGACCTCGGTCGATCACGGAACGGCTTATGACATCGCCGGTAAGCATATTGCCGAATCATCCAGTATGGCCGCGGCCATCAAACTGGCGGGCGATCTGGTAAGGCGGTCGCGAAGTCAGCCGCATTTCTGATAAAATAATCCGGACGTTGGCCAATACCATTAACCGTGATGACTGAAGCTAAAAAATCGGCCCCTCGAATTCTCGTCGCCGATGATGACCCTCAGATACTCTCCTTTGTAAAGGGCATTCTGGAATCTGCTGGTTATGAGCCGGTTACGGCCCGGGACGGTAAGGAAGCCTACAAGCTCTTGCAATCGGAAGATCCGTTCGCGGTGGCCATCTTCGACATTATTATGCCCCACATCGAGGGGCGCGATCTGGTCAGGTACATGCAGACTGAACGGCGGCTGATGAAGATCCCGGTCATAATTATGACCGGCGATCTCAGTTCGCGACTGTCGTCGGATAGTTTTTCGTCCGGTGCGGTAGCATTCTTACCAAAGCCATTCACCGATTCTCAACTGAAGACGATGCTGCGAATGTTTGTAAAAGGTGGAACTGCGGGTAAATGAATATAGCAGGATTTCAAAACAACGAAATAACTCAGGCTGCCCGGCCCAGATTGCTATTGGCGGATGACTCAGTTACGATCCGCAAGGTCGTTGAGCTAACTTTCGCTGACGAAGGGATCGACGTAACGTCAGCCCCTGATGGTGCTGCAGCAATGACGAAATTTGTTGAGGTTCAGCCTGATATCGTGCTGGTCGACGTAGGGCTGCCTGGCACATCGGGTTACCAGATCTGCCAGATGATCAAGCAGGACGATGCCACCAAACACATACCCGTGATATTGCTCGTAGGCTCGTTTGAGCCGTTCGATCAGGACGAAGCTGAGCGAGTGAGAGCGGATGGATTTCTGACCAAACCATTTCAATCGATCCGCGAACTGGTCGCTCGTGTATCCGAACTGCTGACTCCTGAAGAACGTGGAGAAAGCGAATCAGTCATCGACCTGGAAGAAACTCAGCGACATATCGAGCCCGGCGTTGCGTCTTTGGGAGGAGAGAGCGCGTTCGAGAGCCTTCCGAATGAATCAACTTCGCCCGCGATAACCGAAAATGCCGATATCGAGAATCTCTATCAGAATAGTTTTGCCGACACTGCCGAGATCGAGGAATTTGACACGGTCGAAGACCTTCTCGGTGATGCCGGGCTCGACGATGAACTGATCGAGGCCAGCTATCAGCGTGATAGCGATAATGCAGGTATCGAAGAGATCGGAGCTTCATCCGAAACTCCGCCCCTCACCAAGGATTTTTTTTGGACGCCCTCAGTCGATGATTCGTCCGGTGACGCCGTACGGGTTTTAGAAAATCCATCAGGAGTCGAAAGCTCAGATCAGTCGGCAGACGGAGACATTTTGGAGGGTTTTCAACCAGGCAAGGGACCTGCTGACGACCCCCAGGCTACTGTAGCTTTGGCAGAGCCAACGCCCGAATATATCGCCCTTGTAGCACAGCGTGTGGTCGAACGGCTGTCGGACAGGGTTATTCGTGAGATCGCCAGGGATGCAGTGCCACGGATCGCGGAGAAGCTGATTCGGGAGGCCCTTTCCGACGAGAAAAAGGCGTAACTTACAACGATCCCAATTAACACGCGGCTGGTTTTCGTTTTGATAAATGAAAGCTGGCCGCGTTTGTTTTATAATTATCCTTTTTTTGTAAACCAAATATGGAACTCGCAAAGGCCTACGATCCCAAATCCGCCGAAGAAGATCACTACCAACGTTGGGAGAAAAGCGGGTTCTTCACGCCTGAGGTAAACCAAAACCCGGCGGCTCCGACATTTTCCATTGTTATTCCCCCGCCGAACGTCACGGGGAGTCTCCATATGGGTCACGCTCTCCAGCATACGCTGATGGATGTCCTGGCCCGCTGGAAGCGAATGCAGGGATATCGGACGCTGTGGCTGCCGGGAACGGACCATGCCGGGATATCGGTACAGCGAAAGGTCGTTGAGCAGCTCAAGAAAGAGGAGCATAAAAAGCCAACCGACATCGGGCGCGAAGAATTTGTTCGCCGAGCCTGGGCTTGGAAGGAAGAGTACGGCAATACGATCACCGAACAAATGCGCCGTGAGGGAGCTTCGGTAGATTGGTCCCGCCACCGATTTACGATGGACGAAAGTCTATCTTTGGCGGTGCGAAATGTATTTTGCACGCTCCATGAAGAAGGATCGATCTACCGCGGCCTGCGCATAGTTAACTGGTGTCCAAAAGATAAAACGGTTCTTTCCGATCTTGAGGTCAAGGACGAGGTCAAAAAGGGCGGTCAGCTTACGTACCTTAAATATCCGGTAATTGGTGCCGGCCGAACCATCACAGTCGCCACGACGCGTCCTGAAACGATGCTCGGCGATACAGCGGTTGCTGTTAACCCATCAGACGATCGGTATAAAGACTTGATCGGCAAAATGATCGCGCTCCCCCTAACTGACCGCGAGATCCCAATTGTCGGCGACGAATACGTAGACGCCGAGTTCGGCACGGGCGCGGTCAAGGTCACGCCCGCTCATGATCCCAACGACTATCAGATCGGCCAGCGTCACGACCTGCCGCATTTGCTGGTGATGAACGACGATGCGACCATGAATGCCAACGCGGGGGCCGACTTTGAGGGCCTGGACCGGTTTGCGGCCCGCGAGAAAGTCGTCGAGCGTTTCGAAGAGCTGGGATTACTGGAAAAGGTCGACGAGTATGAGGTAACCCTGCCCATCTGCGAACGATGCAAAACCGTCGTCGAGCCGATCCTTTCCGAGCAGTGGTTCGTGAAAATGGACGAGATGCGGGAGATGGCCCTTGACCTGATGAAAAGCGAGGGCGTGCCCCATTTTTCACCCCGAATTCCTCACGAAAAGGTATATACTGCCTGGCTCGAAAACTTAAAAGACTGGACCATCTCGCGACAGCTTTGGTGGGGCCATCAAATTCCGGCATGGTATGACGAGAAGGGAAATGTCTTCGTTGCTTGTACAGCCGAAGAGGCATATGAAAAGGCAGGCACCCGGTCTCTGACTCAGGACCCGGATGTACTAGACACGTGGTTTTCTTCGGGGCTATGGGCATTCTCGACATTTGGCTGGACGGGCGAACGGAACGCGGACACTCCTGTCCGCTCTTTCGCTCAAGGTGCGGACAAGAGTGTCCGCGTTCCCCTGAGTGACCTTGACAACTTTCTACCTACCGATGTACTTGTGACCGGCCGTGACATTATTTTTCTATGGGTTTCCCGGATGATAATGCTCACACGGAAATTCACGGGCAAAAAGGCGTTTGAGGATGTAGTGATAACGGGCACAGTGCTTGGGAAAGACGGCAAGCCGATGTCGAAGTCGCGTAATAATGGCGTCGATCCCATCGAGATGTTTGACAAATTCGGCGTCGACGCGACGCGTATCTATCTTGCTTCGATCGCCACCGGTGCCGATATCAAATGGAATGATATCGGAGTTGAAACCTATCGAAACTTTGCAAACAAGATCTGGAACGCGACACGATTCTGCCTGATGTATTCCGAAACGTCAGACTTCGATTGGGCAACCGCAACCGAAGATGAGAGAAAACTGTATCGCAAGGAAAAGGGTGGTCTGACTCTTGCGGATCGCTGGATAGATTCACGGGCCGCCAAAACGGCGCATGCGCTGAATCGAGCGCTGGAGACCTACCAGTTTCACGAGGCGGTGAGTCTGGTTTATCACTTTTTTTGGGATGACTTCTGCGATTGGTACATAGAGCTTAAGAAAGATGAAATAACCGAAGGAAACATTCTCGCAACAACCCATATTTTCTGGGTCTTGGATATGGCCCTTCGAATGCTTCATCCTTTTATGCCGTATTTGACCGAAGAACTCTGGTTGAAACTGCCGGGATCCTCTAATGAGTTACATCACGAGGCCTATATCAATGCCGAAGCGAGTATCATGTTGGCGGGTTTCCCAGTAGGCAATCCTAAATGGTTCGATGACATTGCTGAAAAAGAAATGGAAGCAGTTATTGATGCCATAAAAAAAGTACGTAACATACGAGCTGAAATGAATATCTCGACTGCCGTGTCGTTTACAGTGCATATAGCCGCTCATTCATATTATCAAAAGGTTTTCGTAGAAAACGAAGCCCAGATATTAAAGCTCGCAAAGGCCGAGAGTCTCGTTATCAGCGACGAACTGGACGTCCCAAAGGCTTCGGCCAAGGCCGTAACCGACAATGCATCGATTGCGATCCCGCTGGAGGGCCTTATCGACTTTGATAAAGAATGCGAACGACTGCTGAATCAGATCACAAAGCTCACCGATGAAAAAACTCGCCTCGATGGACAGCTCTCAAACGTTAATTTCCTTGAGCGAGCCCCGGCGGAAAAGGTTGACGCCTTGCGGGAACGTTCGGTAGAGTTGGAGCATCAAATACAGACGCTAAAAAATAATCTGGAGGCCTTGAGCTAATTGCAGAAAAGAAGCTCTTTTCTTACGACAATAGTATTTGGACTGGCCTTGGGCTGCGGTTCTTTTGCCTCGGCACAAGTCAAACTCATTTCATCCGTAGAGCTCAATGAGAATATCTCGGCCGCCAATGAGAAGGCTGGCCAACTGTCTCGTGAAGTTGTTCAGGTCGACGAAACGCTCATTGATGCTGTCATTACTAGGAAAGTGGAAACAACAACCCGATTCGTGCCTCTCGTAGGTATACATACTCGAACCCGGACCATCGAAAACGGCAGCGTTTCTGTGTCCGAACGTATCTTTATTAATGAGGGCAGCGCCCACTATTCCCGTGAGAATGGAATGGGATGGAAAAAGGACAGCGACGGGGGCTTTCGGCGAATGGAGATCCACACGGGCCCGGTGCCGTTTAGTATGGGGCAACATACAGTCGATCTGCAGAAGGGGCTGTTCGAATCGCTCTCAATAAAAAAAGAGGCCGATGAATTAGTCTTTGTTGAATCTCGAACCTGGATCGGACGAAATGGACTGCCCTCTTTTCGAGAGAGAATCGAGGGAAAACTTTCACCTAGGATAGAGACATTTCGAAGTACCACACGATACGAGTACGATCCGTCTATTAGCATTGAAGCTCCGATAAAATAATTCATGAACTGGCTTGAAAGTGGCGAAGTTATGTCAGCCGTGGGTGATTTCCTTGCTGAGGACATCGGCCGGGGTGATATTACGACGGCGGCGACGGTTCCGGCGGAGACGCGGGGGCTGGGACGTTTTCTTGCAAAAGAGGACCTTATTCTGTGCGGCCTCGATGTTGCCGAAGCAGTCTTTTTTCATCTCGACCCTGACAGTTCTGAGATCGAAACGACGCACCGCGACGGCGATAGTATTTCGGCGGGGACCGTGTTTGCTACATTAAAAGGTTTTGCAGACGTTCTGCTGGTCGGCGAGCGCACGGCGCTCAACCTAATCCAACGAATGTCGGGGATCGCCACGTTGACCCGTCAATATGTAGATGCGATCGAAGGGACACGGGCTTCGATCGTTGACACTCGAAAAACCACGCCGGGGCTGAGAATGCTGGAGAAATATGCTGTAACTATCGGCGGAGGGAAGAATCATCGGATGGGCCTCGACGATGGCGTACTGATCAAAGATAACCACATTGCCCTTGCCGGTGGTATAACCGAAGCCGTGTCGGCAGCAAAGGCCCGCGTCGGCCACCTTCACAAGATCGAGGTCGAGATATCGAACTGGGCCCAGCTTCGCGAAGCGATCGAGGCCGGTGCCGAGATCGTTATGCTGGATAATCAAACGCCAGAGGAAGCCGCAAAGCTTGTAATGATGGCCCGCGATATTAATCCCTCAGTTTTGATCGAGGCATCAGGCGGAATGGACCTCGATCGCGTAAGACAATTTGCTGACGCAGGCGTCGATCTCATTTCAGTCGGCCGCTTGACCCATTCGGCTCGTGCTGTAGATATTTCTTTCAAGATACAGGCCGCTTAAATGGTCAGTACCGGCTCTTGTCGCGGGTTCGCGCTCGTCAGACGCAGCATCTCGGCGTCTGGTTTTAATCCTGGGTAAAAGAAGATAAAAACGATCGAGGCCGTTAGGGCGGCGGTGCAGGCGATACCGCCCTCGATGCCATATGTTTCACCTGTCAGCCAAACGGGGCCATGGTCGATCTCGATAAATAGAGGATCCGATGTCACTGTCGTGATCCCGCTGACCTCGATCCCAAATATCGATCCCTGCGTCCAGTTCCACATAAAGTGCAGGCCCCAGACAAACCATAGATCACGGGTCTTCAAATACGCGAGTCCAAACCAAACGCCTGCTATGACCGTATTTACCGTTGAAATGAGCCCGGCGTTCGGATTTCCCAGATGGACCGCCCCGAAAAAAGCAGATGTCATCAGAATTGCCAACCAGGCGAGTCCTTCCCTGGAAAAGGTTTGCAGTATATAGCCTCTGAACAGTATTTCCTCGAACGCAGCGGCGACGGCAAAAATGGTACCTGACACCAAGAGTGATCTCAAGATTGCGGGCCATCCAACATGATTGAGGGTAAATCGCATTCCGCCGAAAACGTATGCGATCGATACAGCCACGCCTAAGGTAATTACCCCTAGAGCGATCCCGAAGACGAGATGCTTTAGCCATCCCCTTGTAAAAAACATTCCGATCGAGCGAAACGGGAGTTTTTCCAGATATCGCACACACAGCCAGCTTGCAAGAAGGGCGGGAAACAGCGACAACCCCGCATTTAGCAGAAGGCTTCTGTTGGTTCCAACAACGATCTGCATTCCGGACAGCAGCTCCTGTGCAAGGGCTCTGAAAATTGTGCCGGTAAAAACAAAGACGAACACGAAGACCGCAAATCGCCAACCACTGCGCAACAGTCCGGCTTCATTGAGGAAAATTTGCTGCATTATGTCGGTTCTTCAGAGATTCTAACGGAAAGGCAGGGCGTGTTAAACTCACAATCGTGGAATCAGCCGAGAAAACGCCTCATCGTCGAAAGACCCCTTGGGTCATAGGCACCATAATGGTCGTGTCGCTCGCGATGTTGTTCATCCTTCAAGCCTCCAATATCTGGAAAGACCTGGCTATTGAATCCTCCAGCGACGTGATCTTGCTGTACGCGTTGTCATCGTTGAACTTTTTCGCGTTTGTCATCTTCGGTTTCATCTTTCTGCGGAGCATTATCAAGCTGGTCCGCGAAAGGCGGACTTTCGAGCTCGGGGCTCAGATAAAAACCAGGTTATTGATCTATTTCTTTGCCATCAGCCTGTTGCCAATAATCGCGATGGCGGTTTTCTCATATCTGTTTATGAATCGTGCCCTTGAGCGATGGTTCACACAGATCCCCGAAAATGTAATGCTCGAGGCCCGCAAGGTCCAGGACCAATCCATTGCCGACAGATTCGCCCGACTGGATGAATCTGCGAGAATGCTAGCGGCCTCAATCGGTGACGATCGTCCGACGGCGACTGAGCTGGAGCAGCTGGCATTTGCGGGCAAACTCGCCCATATTTCAGTCGTATCTACTGGCAGCCTTGGCGATGCTGCCTACGAGCGGGAAGCCTCTGCCGCGGAAAAATCGGAAATTGCGCGGATCAGCTTGGCGGCCCGTTTAGGAGCACTGGCAGATCCGACTTTTCGGGACGGACGTGGCTTCGATGTAGCGGTGGCAGACATGACCGATGGGAGAAGGCTCATCGTGATTCCCGAACCGCTGGACGAGCGCAGCGTAAGCCAGATAGTTGAAAATTCGATATTCGAATTTGACCGTCTTAAACAGAAGCAGGTCGTCATCCGACAGATCGGGCTCTTGACGCTGGGCGTACTGACCTTTTTGCTGATATTCGCATCCACGTGGATCGCATTTTATGTTGCTCGGGGAAT
The DNA here is from genome assembly GCA_041751355.1 of Pyrinomonadaceae bacterium. Lineage (GTDB taxonomy): Bacteria > Acidobacteriota > Blastocatellia > Pyrinomonadales > Pyrinomonadaceae > OLB17. The sequence continues at coordinate 4,375 of JBGSXN010000168.1, read as the reverse complement.
TACCCAACCGATAAAGGCTCTCGCTGAGGGCGCCGACGAGATCGCCCGAGGTAATTTGGGGCATCGAGTCGAGGTCTTTGCTGAGGACGAGCTTGCGCTGCTTGTATCAACTTTTAATGATATGTCCTTAAAGTTGGAAGCAAATTCGCTCGAATTGGAACGGCGGCGAAGGTATACCGAGACGGTTCTCGAAACCCTGCCGACAGGCGTAATGTCATTTGATGCGGATAACCGGGTAAGCACAATCAATCGAGCAGCAGTAAATATTTTACGCTTGCCGGATGACAGGCCGTCCGAAAGATCGGTTTCGGACACATTTCCAAACGAAGCGGATTCTGAGGTCGTCATCCGCATCCTCTCGCGGGCGCGGCGTGTTGGCCATGCGTCAGACCAGCTAAAATTGAGCGGTGGCGCTGGAAATGGCGGCCCTCAGCAAGATGATGAAGTGACCGTCGCTTTGACGGCATCCAAGCTGCCGTCTGATGATGGCGTCGTGCTGGTCATCGAAGATCTTTCCGACCTCATCTCGGCGCAGCGTTCGTCAGCCTGGCAGGAAGTTGCCCGTCGAATGGCACACGAGATCAAAAATCCTTTGACCCCGATCCAGTTGTCGGCCGAACGCATAGCAAAGCGGTTTGTTAACTCGGATCATTCTGAAAATGGCATAGGCAAAGGGATAACCGACCAGGGGCCCATTGGTGAAGTGGTTAACGAAAGTACGGCGACGATACTTCGCGAGGTGGCCTCGCTAAAATCGATGGTCGACGAGTTTTCGCGGTTCGCCCGGCTGCCGGCCGTCTCGCTTGAACCCGGGGATGTCAATTCCGTCGTAGAGGATGTCGTTCCCGTATACGCAAACATCAGCGAGAATATTTCGATAGATGTCGAGATGGCTAATAAACTCCCGAACGTGATGATCGATACCCAGCAGCTTAAGCGAGCATTGATCAACCTGATCCAGAACGCTGTCGAGGCATTCGACGGAAGCGAGACAGATGCCCGCGTTCTCATAACAACTCGGTTTGATCGGGCGCGTGACCTTATCGTTGTTGAGGTGTCCGATAATGCCAAAGGGTTCGCGGCAGGTGATCTTCAAAAGTTATTTCAGCCTTACTTCTCGACGAAAGAGCGAGGCACGGGTCTCGGCCTCGCAATTGTACACCGGATAATCGTCGATCATCGCGGCAAGATCAGAGCCGTCAGCAATCAGCCGAAAGGGGCCAAATTCGTTATTGAGATCCCCGTAAATCTTTAGTTCTAAACGGAATGGACCAGATACTTATTATTGATGATGAGCCGGGGATCCGTGAAACGCTGGGTGCTGTTCTACGGGACGAGGGGTTTATTGTCGAAACTGCCGATTCCGGTGAAACAGGCCTCGAGGCCGCACGACGCGGGAATTTTTCGTGCATTCTATTGGATATCTGGCTCGGAACCGGGATCGACGGTCTCCAGGTCCTGCACAGTCTAAAGTCCGAAGGAATCGACGGTGCGGTAGTTATGATCTCGGGCCATGGGAATATCGAGACCGCCGTCAAAGCGACAAAACTCGGGGCGTTCGATTTTATTGAAAAACCGCTGAGCCTTGAGCGAACAGTAGTCACAGTCAGAAATGCTGTACGACATCGGGAATTAGAGAGGGCTAATGAGCTGCTCCAAAAGGAACTCGCCGAGCAATATGTAATGGTCGGCGAGTCCGTGACAATGCGGGCACTGCGAAAGCAGATCGCCATAGTGGCCCCGACGGACGGCCGTGTTTTGATCTCGGGCGAGAGCGGCACCGGTAAGGAACTCGTTGCTCGTGCCATCCATGGCCAGTCAAGACGCAAGAATGCGCCGTTCGTAGAAATAAACTCCGCTGCGCTGCCTGAGGAATTGGTCGAATCCGAGCTTTTCGGCTACGCGAAAGGGGCATTCTCAGGTGCCGTCAAGGCTAAAAAGGGGAAGTTTGAGATCGCCGACGGAGCCACACTGTTTTTGGATGAGATCGGCGATATGTCGCCCAGAGTACAGGCAAAGATGCTCCGTGTACTTGAGGAACAGCGGTTCGAGCCGGTCGGGAGCAACGTTCCTGTGTCGGTTGATGTGCGGGTAATTTCTGCTACCAATCAGCCGCTGGATAATCTGATCGATAACGGCCGGTTTCGTTCCGACCTATTTTATCGATTAAATGTGATTCCATTTCAGGTTCCGCCCTTGCGAGAAAGAAAGGAGGACATTCCGATCCTTGTCTCACATTTTAACGACCGGTTTTCGCGCGAATACGGCAAGCCGGCAAAGGAATTTGACACCTCGGCGATAGCTGCATTGCAGAAGCATGATTGGCCCGGAAACGTCAGGGAGCTCAAAAATATTATCGAACGCATCGTGATCATGAATGCGGGCGATAAGATCTCAGAATCAGGCCTCCCGGTATTCGATACCATTACTGAGACCGACTCCGTGAGTTTCCGGTTTCCCAACTTTAAGGAGGCGACCGACGCCTATCAGCGAGAATTCATAATGCGAAAGCTAGCCGATTCCGATGGCAATGTCGCTCGAGCTGCCGAGGAAATGGGTGTCGATCGCAGTCATTTATATCGCCGAATGCGAAACCTGGGCATCGCGGCAAAATAGATTATTTCTTCACGGGAAATCCCCGTTTGATCATGAGTGCATCGACATTCGGATCGCGGCCGCGAAATACACGGTACGCTTCGGCCGGGTCGATCGTATTTCCGACCGAGAAGATATTCTTAATAAGCTTTTGAGCAACTTCCTTGTCATAGGGTCCTTTGCCCTCGGTAAAGGCACCATAAGCGTCGGCCGTCAGCACGTCGGACCACAGATAACTGTAATATCCGGCCGAATAGCTGTCTCCGGCAAAAACGTGGGCAAATTGCGGCGTGCGATGCCTCATTACCAGCTCCTTTGGCATTCCCAAGGCGGCAAGAGTTTCTTTTTCAAACGCATCCGGATCGATCTTCTTATCGCCGGCAAGGTGAAGTTTCATATCCACCAGAGCACTCGAAAGATATTCCGTTGTACCAAATCCTTGGTTAAACGTCGCTGCGTTGTTGATCTTGTCGACCAATGCCTGTGGGATGGGTTTACCGGTCTGGTAATGAAGGGCAAACCGCTGAAGCACCTCAGGAGTAGAAAGCCAATGCTCTAAAAGCTGTGAAGGGAATTCAACATAATCGCGAGCCACACTGGTACCGGCCAGCGACGGATACGTGACGTTTGACGAAAGTCCGTGAAGCGCATGGCCAAACTCGTGGAACATCGTGACCGCGTCATCCCATGAGATCAGCACGGGCTCGCCCGGTTTCGATTTAACAAAATTAGAATTGTTCGAGACGATCGTCGTTATATTGCCGGCCAGCTTTTCTTGTCTTCGATAGGCGTTCATCCATGCCCCTGATCTTTTGCCTTCGCGGGCGAAGGGGTCAAAATACCAGAGGCCGACGTGACGCCCGGAATTTTTGTCCTTGACCTCGTAAACAGTCACGTCGGGGTGAAAGACCGGCACATTTGTGACGGGCAAGAAGGTGAAACCGAACAACTCGCCCGCTACCCAAAACATTCCGTCCCGCATCTTATCCAACTGTAAATACGGCTTTATCTCATTCTGGTCAAGGTCATATTTCTCCTTACGCACCTTTTCCATGTAATAGCGGTAATCCCAGGGCTCGATCTTGATGCCTTTTATCTCTTTTTCCGCTAATGCCTGCATATCGGCCACTTCCTCGCCGACCCTGGCGACCGCCGCAGGCCAAACACGCTCCATCAGTTCCATTGCATTTTCCGGCGTTTTGGCCATCGTATTTTCCAATCGCCAGTGGGCATGGGTAGGATAGCCAAGCAGCTTGGCCCGCTCGGCCCGCAACTGCAGAATCTGCGTGATGATGGCATTATTGTCGCGTTCGCCGCCATTGTCGCCGCGATCAACGAACATCTTCCATACTTTCTCTCGCAGATCGCGTCGGTCTGAATACGTCAAGAAAGGATCGACCGAGGACCGTGTATTCAGGATCAGCCATGAATTTGGAAGTTTCTTCGCTGCCGCAGCCGAGGCAGCCGAATCTTTAAGGTCTTGCGGCAGACCGGCAAGGTCGGCCTCGCTTTTTAGGGTGACGTAAAGCTCGCCTTCATCGCCCAGGAGGTTCTGGCTGAATTTCGTGAACAGACCGGCCAGGTCCTGGTTGGTCGTGCCAAGACGTTTCTTTTGTTCTGAGCCCAGTTTCGCACCGGATCGTACAAAATTTGTATAGTGGACCCAGGTGAGACGCTGCTGTTCCGAATTAAGGCCGGATTTATCCCTCGAGAGATAGACCGTTTCTATACGCTTGAAAAGTGGCTCGTTCTGCCTGATCCTGTCCGTAAACGCAGCCAG
>JBGSXN010000167.1:0-15737 GCA_041751355.1 Pyrinomonadaceae bacterium | reverse complement strand
TCCGCTTCCCGAAGCTATACCCGAATTGATTCGTAAGGCCGTATCAAACCCCTCGTGAATTTTGACGCCGAGTTAACCACCAGATCGTGATACCTATCGCGGCTGCACCGCTGACGGTGTCGAGGACAACGTCGGCGAAGGTACCGGTTCTTGTGGAAAGAAAACTCTGATTTATCTCGTCAAGCGACGCGACTGTAATAACCACTGCGATCGATACTGCCGCCCAAACTAGCGGGTTCTTCGCCCAATGAATATTGAACGCTCGAGCCGCGAGCAGCCCCAGCACAGAATAAACGCCCACATGGGCTAATTTTCGGACAAAACTATGAAGTTCGGCTATTGTCTCAGGCGAAGCGCTCGGGAACAGGAAATTGAGCAGCGGGCCTATGAATAGAGAAGTTTCGGCGAATGATCCATAGCCGCTTGACAGGTAAAAGATCACGCCGATCCAAAATACAAGCGGCGCGTACGCGATCAAGCGTCCGCGCCACAAATGTGGGGAAGTTTCTGTCTTCAAAATGTTGTTAGGGGACCGTTGGGTACGCTCCGCTGAATGCCGCCATTCCTCCGCCAAACATCATAAGAACCCAACCGATTATTACAAGCAGCAAGGGATACAAACCCTGCTTCTTGACGATGTAGAAGATGATCCCGCCGAGTGGCTGACAAAAGAAATTGACAAGTCCCCAAAGGGCCTTTTCACCAGTTGTGGTTCCAACTTGGACCGCTGTAACTACAAGCCAGATCGTTCCTGCCAGAATAAGTACCCATCCTAAGATAGCCAAAATACCCATAGTTTCCTCCAGAATTTAGTTTTAGACCGCAAACAGATTTCGTTTGCCCGTGTTGTGTAATTCGAATGTATCCTACACCAGAACAACCAGCGAAAACAAATTACAAAACAAAGGGGCCGCGAAACGGCTGATCAACCCTTCCACGGACCCTTTATGATATTGCAAATGTTTTAAGCTGCTGCCGCTCCGCTCACGACCTCGATGATCTCCTTTGTGATCGCAGCCTGGCGGATGCGGTTCATATTCAGCGTAAGCGAATCGATCAGCTCGCCAGCGTTTTTCGATGCCGAATCCATAGCCGTCATCCTCGAACCCTGTTCCGAAGCCACCGATTCGAGCATGCCCCGGTATACCTGGGCCTGGACCTGTTTCGGCAGCAGACGGCCGAATATCTCGGCCGGCGGCTGCTCATAGATGTATTCCGCATCGGAGGCACCGGGCTCGCCCGGCTGTCCCACGGTTGTCTTGGTGATCGGCAGAAGCTGTTGAATAACAGGCTTCTGCGTTAAGACCGTCTTAAACTCGGTAAATACGATAAAGACCTTATCGATCGTTTCGTCAGCTGTAAATGTTTCGATGATCTTTTGGGAGATGGCGATCGAATCGGCATGATTAACTTGTCCGGAACCTGTTAGGCCGATGTATTCCTCAGTAAACTTAACTTCGCGCCGCTTAAAGAAATCGCGGCCCTTTCTGCCCACTGGGATCATCTCACTGACCTTGCCATCGTTCTCCTTGAGAAAGGCCTGAGTGGCCTTGATCACGTTCGCGTTAAATGCCCCGGCCAGCCCCTTATCGGCACTTACCAGTACGACCAGGTATTTGCTGTCGCCGCGCTCATCGAGCAGCGGATGAGAAAATTCACCCGAAAAGGTCGAGCTTAGATTCTCAAGGACCTCTGACATTTTGCCCGCAAATGGACGCGAGGCGGTCACGCGGTCCTGTGCCCGTTTGAGCTTGGCCGCGGCGACCATTTTCATCGCCTTTGTAATTTGCTGTGTATTCTTGACCGACTTAATACGTCGGCGCATGTCTAACAAGCTTGCCATTTTCTTAAGTTCCAGGTTCCAAGTTCAATGTTCAATGTTGTCTTATGACCTGTAACCTTGAACCTTGAACTTTGAGCTACCGTTATGCTGCTGCCGTCGCGGCTGTTTCCCAACGCGTCGCCTTAAAATCCTCAACTGCTTCGCGCATCGATGCTTTCAGATCGTCGTCGATCGATCGTTTTTCACGCAGGGTATTTAGCATCCCCGGATGCGCTTCTTCGACGAAAGTTGTCAGTTCCTCCTCAAATCTCTTGAGGTCTTCGACAGCGACATCGTCGGCAAGTCCATTTGTTACTGTCCAAATGATAACCACCTGTTCGAGCACGTCCATCGGCTTATACTGCGGCTGTTTAAGTATCTCAGTGAGCCGTTTACCGCGTTCGAGCTGGGCCTGGGTCGATTTATCGAGGTCCGAACCGAACTGTGCGAAAGCCGCCAGCTCACGAAACTGTGCGAGGTCGATTCTTAGCGTACCGGCGACCTGCTTCATGGCCTTGATCTGTGCCGAACCGCCCACACGCGACACCGAGTTGCCCACGTTGATAGCGGGGCGGACGCCTGAGTTGAAAAGGTCCGATTCGAGAAATATCTGTCCGTCGGTGATCGAGATAACGTTGGTCGGAATATATGCCGAGATATCGCCAGCCTGTGTCTCGATGATCGGCAGCGAAGTCAGCGAACCGCCGCCGCGCTTGTCCGACATCTTTGCGGCACGTTCGAGCAGGCGTGAGTGAAGATAGAAAACGTCGCCCGGATACGCCTCGCGGCCCGGAGGACGGCGAAGCAAGAGCGAGATCTCGCGATAAGCGGCAGCCTGCTTCGAGAGATCGTCGTAGATCGTCAATGCGTGGCGGCCGTTGTCGCGAAAATATTCACCCATCGCGCATCCCGAATAGGGTGCCAGGAACTGCATGGCCGCAGGGTCCGATGCCGTCGCCGAGACGATGATCGTGTAAGACATCGCTCCGAATTCCTCTAGCTTCTGGCGGACCTGTGCAACTGTCGACTGTTTCTGTCCGATGGCGACATAGATACAGATAACGTCCTTGCCCTTTTGGTTAATGATCGTATCGATCGCCACGGCCGTTTTACCGGTCTGGCGGTCACCGATGATCAGTTCACGCTGGCCGCGGCCGATGGGCACCATTGAGTCAATAGCTTTTAGCCCGGTCTGCAGCGGTTCCTTAACCGGCTGACGGTCAATGATACCCGGAGCAATACTCTCGATCGGAAAATACGTATCAGTTATGATCTCGCCGGCCTCATCGATAGGGTTACCTAAGGCATCGACAACGCGGCCGATCATCGCGTCGCCAACAGGCACGCTCATAATACGCTTGGTGCGTTTGGCCTCGTCGCCTTCTTTGATCTTCTGAAAATCACCAAAGAGCACGCAGCCGACCTTATCTTCCTCGAGGTTAAGTGCCAGTCCGCGGACGCCGTGGGGAAACTCGAGCAGCTCGCCGGCCATGACTTTTTCAAGGCCGTCGATCTCGGCGATGCCGTCGCCGACCTTGATAACGGTGCCGACCTCATTGACGGTCATGCTCGCGTCAAAATTCTCGATCTGCGCCCGAATGATCTCATTGATCTCATTGGCTTTAATTGCTTCCATATTATTCCTTTGGTTACGCCGACATTTCGTTAGCCGTCGGTCTCCGACCGTTGGTCGTCAGTCTCTTAACCGTTAACCAATTGTTCCTTTAAATTCTCTAACTTAGTTTTTATAGAGCCGTCGTACACCGTTGACCCGATACGCGTAATAACGCCTCCGATAATATCTTTATCGATCTCGTAACTAATATTTACTTTTTTGCCAGTTATTTTTTCGAGGTTTTTTTCAAATTCCGCACGCTCGCCCGTCGGCAGCTCACGGGCCGACGTGATCTCGGCCGATACCACCCCGCTTCGCTCTTCGAGTACCGCCGCAAAACGGTTATTGATGGATGCGATGTCCGCCAGCCTGCCGTTTTGAAGCAGAACCTTCAGGAAGTTCGAGGTTGTCTTCGACGGTTTTGTCTTCGTGATCAGGGCGTCGAGTACCTTTTCTTTGCTGGCATGAGCGATCGAAGGGTTGCTGAAAACCACCTGCAGGTCGCCGTTTTTCTGAAACATCTCGCCGAGCATTGCGAGTTCGGTTTTTACAGTGTCGGTTTCACTCTGACCCGAAACGACGTCAGCGAGTGCGGTTGAATAGCGGCGGGCGATAGTCTCGTTGTTCATCTTAATTCAGCCCCCCGATCTCTTGAATGCTGGCCTTGACCAGGCGGGCATCTTTGGCACCGTCTATCTGCGAGCGAAGTTTCTCTTCGGCCAGACGAACGCTCTCTTCTGCCGAAAACCTTCGAAGCCCCGCATACGTTTGTTTTGCCAAGCGGTCAAGTTCGCCTTCACGCTGCTTTTTGAGCCGATCGATCTCAATTCTCATCTGCTCGGCAAGTCGTTTTTCCTCTGCACTTGCCTCGGCCATTGAGTTTTCGATGATGGCCTCTTTTTCCGCCTCAAGTTGGGCGAGTTTGGCCTCGGCCTCAGTCAGTTTAGCGAGGGCAGCTTTTTTCTCGGCTTCCGCTCGGATCAGCTCGGACCTGATCTGCTCACGCCTCGCCTTAAAGGCCTCACTTAGCGGCTTTCTTACAAAATACGTAATTAATGCGATGAATATCGCCAGATTGAGGAATTTCCAAAGTTCAAAACCGGGAATATTAAAGTACTCGTTATAAAATTGAGTAAATTGGCCCTCGCCGCCTGTGGCAGCCAAAACAAGACCCAGATTATAGATGAACGCTAGCATATTGTGTTCGTTTTGGGTCCTCGCTTTAACGAAACCCCGATGAACTTCTGTATAATTCGAAACTCTAAATGCCAAACTACTTCAAAATATTCGATGCGATCTGATCCGAAATTTTCTCCGCATCGACGGCGATCGTCGACCGTGCTTCAGAAGCCCTCTTTTCGAGTTCTGCCTTTCCGCTTTCGAATTTGGCCGTGATATTTTCCTTGGCTTCGCGAAGCTCCTTATTACGGGCCTCTGCGGCTTTCTTTTGTTCCTTTTCGATCAACTCGTAACCTCTGGACCGTGCCTCCAGCATTTCCCTTGAATATTGCGTTTCCTTCGCATCGACGTCCTTAAGTATGTCAACGGCCTCGCTCGACCGGCCACCCTTGTTTTTTTCACGAACGGCGATGATCCGGTTAATCGGTTTATAAAATGTGCGGTTTAGCACCCATATCATCACGAGTATCAGCGCGATATGGATGAAAATTGTGCCGTCGGGGAAAAGCTGAATTGTCTCGGCGAACGCCAACAAATACATATTCTTATAGGCCCGCTTTCACGGTGATAACGGGGCAAAATCGGCCCCTGTTCTCAAAAGATATAAGAGTATCACGCGCGCTTTTTGAGGGTCAAGGCGGGCCCCTGCCGGGTAGTGTTCAGTAGCTCCGCTTGTAGTTTTCTGCATCGGTATTTTAACCGAGACGAGGCGTATGCTAGAGTCCCAGCAGGAACAAAACCGTTTCAATTCACTAGCGCAAATAAGCTGTACGCGTATCTTTACCTGAATGAGTGAAGCTCCGGACATAAGAGAAGCCATCACCCCTGGCGAAGCCCGTTTTGACATCTTCCGCAACCGCGCCGGTTTCTTTCTGGCACCATTTATATTTTTGGCCATCTTTTTCGCTCCGCTCGGTCTCAGCCCTCAGGCTCATAGCCTTGCGGCGATCATAGCGGCGGTCATAACGCTATGGATCTGCGAGAGCTTGCCGATGCCCGTTACGGCGCTGATCGGGGCGGTGTTGTGCGTTGCATTCAAGGTCGCTCCGGCTAAGGAGGTATTTGCTCCATTCGCCGACCCGCTGATGTTTCTTTTCATCGGCTCGTTCATACTCGCCAGGGCGATCTTTCTGCATGATCTCGACAAACGGTTTGCTTTTGGCGTCCTCGGCATAAAGTGGATCGGTGCGCGGCCCTCGCGAATATTGTTTGCATTCGGGGCCGTAACCGCCTTTATGTCGGCGTGGATCTCAAATACCGCGACGACGGCGATGATGTTTGCCATCGGAATGTCGATCATCGCATTCCTGATACAGCAGGAAAAAAAGACCGGCATCAAGATAAACCGCGGCTACGCAACCGCGATGATGTTGATCACATCGTTCGGAGCCTCTATCGGCGGCCTGATGACGCCTATCGGTTCGCCGCCTAATGTGATAGGCCTAAGCTTTATCCGCAATCTCGTTGGGGCCGAAATTCCATTCTTTAAATGGATGCTCCTGGGCGTCCCGATCGTGATTATCCTATACCTTTTTCTATACCTTTATCTAAATTACCTCTCGCCCGCCGGTGTCAGCTCGATCCCCGGCAGCGCGGAGATGATCAGCCGTGAAAAGGCGGCCCTTGGACCGTGGACCCGTGCCCAGCGATCGACCATAATCGCATTTGGCGCTGCCGTGACCCTGTGGGTTTTCGCCGGGATCGTTGCGGTCATTGCCGGCGAGACCAGCGAGATCTACAAAGCAATAAGTTCGCGCATGCCCGAGGCCGCGGGGGCCATTATCGGAGCCGTGCTTTTATTTCTTCTGCCCGGCAATAATCCTGGAGAAAAAGCCATCACATGGTCCGAGGCAGTGAAAATCGATTGGGGTGTGATCTTACTATACGGCGGCGGGTTTGCTCTCGGCGTGATGTCGTTCCAAACCGGGCTGGCCGAATCTGTCGGCCGTGGACTGACCGATCTGCTGCCACTGAGCGGCGAATTCGGTCTGCTGGTTGCATCGGTCATCGTGGCGATCTTGATCTCAGAGACCACGTCGAATACGGCCTCGGCGAATATGGTCGTCCCGGTCGTTATCGCAATAGCTCAGGCACAGGGCATCGACCCGCTGCTGCCGGCGCTTGGCGCGACCTTCGCCGCAAGCCTCGGATTTATGCTTCCCGTCTCGACGCCCTGCAATGCGATCGTCTACGGTTCAGGCTATATACCCCTGATGAAAATGGTCCGTTACGGTGTGATCCTGGATGTGATCGGTGCCATTGTGATTATTGCAGCCATGTGGCTGCTCGTGCCGATACTGCGCTAGATTAAATTTGGATAAAGTTTTCTGAACCTCAGCGATCTCTGCGTCTTTCTCAGCGATCTCTGCGTTTAAGATGACTTCAACCGTCGGGAACGCTATGGCCGCCCCAGTAAACCCAAACAAGCCCCGTGCTCCCCGTAATCGAACGCTTGAAGTTGCGGCGGGTGAAATTCCCGCCTTACGATCGCGGTTGGTATTCGATGCAAGCGGCCTCGACGGCGCTGAAAACAAGATCGTGTGCGGGGATGCGTTGGAGATACTCAGCAAACTCAACCCGGAAAGAAAATTCGACCTGCTCTTTGCAGATCCGCCATACAATCTGACGAAAACATTCGGCAAGGAACGATTTAACGAGCGGTCATCCGACGCTTACGAGCGCTGGCTCGATTCGTGGCTAAAGCTTTGTATTCCTCTGCTAAAGGACACTGCTAGCGTTTATATTTGCGGCGATTGGAGGTCCGGCTCGGCGATCCAGAACGTCGGTTCGCGGTACATGAAACTGCAGAACCGCATCACCTGGGAACGTGAAAAAGGCCGCGGGGCCAAAGCCAATTGGAAAAATACGGCCGAGGATATTTGGTTTTTTACCGTCTCGGACGAATACACCTTTAATCTCGACGCTGTAAAGCAGCGTAGAAGGGTAATAGCACCCTATCGCGACAAAGGGCATCCGAAAGACTGGGTCGAAGGCAAGAACGGCGGCTACCGCGACACGCACCCTTCAAACATCTGGACCGACATCAGCGTTCCGTTCTGGTCAATGCCCGAGAATACCGATCATCCGACGCAAAAGAGCGAGAAGCTCCTGGCCAAGATAATTCTCGCGAGCACGAACCCCGGCGACCTCATCCTTGACCCTTTCGCCGGCTCCGGCACAACCGCCGTCACCGCCAAAAAACTCGGCCGCAATTTCATCGCCATCGAATCAGACGAAAACTACTGCCTCCTGGCCCAAAAACGCCTCGACCTTGCCGATACTGACAACTCTATCCAGGGTTTTTCAGACGGTGTATTCTGGGAAAGAAATTCCGTCCCTAAAGCTGATTAACGCCAAACAGATCCAGATCTTACTTCTTCGGTTTCCTGCTTGTCTTCTGCCGCTTTTTCAGATCATCTATCTGCCTTTGCTGAATAGCGATCAGGGCCCGCAGCTCCTCGATCTGCGCTTGCTGTTCATTGACGGCGTTGACTAGGACGGTCGTGATCTGTCGGTACTTTACGCCCTCGATCTCGCCTTTATCGCTGAAACTAGCCAATAGCGGCTCGACTCCTGCAACCTCTTCAGCCGCGAAGCCGAGGTCACGAAATCCGCCTCCCTTCCAGTCAAACGAGATCGGGCGTAGACGGCTCACAACCTCTAAACCGCGAGTAAAATTGCGCACGTCCGATTTATAGAACAAGCTTGACCCGCACGACGCAAGCAGACCTGAAGGAATGGTTCGGCACACTTCGGTTGCTCCGCCCGTCCCGACCACACCGACGGTCAAGGTGCCGGGAACAATAACGGCATCTGGTCCTCCGCCGCGTCCCAAGACGATCGTGTTGCTAGTAGAAACCCTGGCACCCGCTCCAATTGCGGTCGCATGCGATAGATTCGAGATCGTCGGATTAGCGTCACGGCCTAGCATAGTATTGTTTGTACCGCCGGTCCCGACACTACCCGCTCCGCTCCCGAAAAATGAGTTGCCGATGCCCGTTGCATTCACTTCTCCGGTGCTCACACCAAAGTACGAGTTGTCTCCGCCGGTTGTGTTTTCCAAACCGGCGTTTAATCCAAAAAAAGCGTTGTTGTTGCCTTCCGTATTGCTGATTCCGGCGGCTCCCCCAAAGAACGAATTGGATCCGCCAATGGTGTTGGATTCCCCGGCGGAAGATCCGAAAAACGAATTCGCGGATCCTGTTGTGTTGAAGCCTCCGGCTGCACGCCCAAAAAACGCGTTGTCATCACCCTCTGTGTTCGCTCTTCCAGCAAAGACTCCGAAAAATGAGTTCCATCGGCCGTCCGTGTTCGAAAATCCGGCACCATCCCCGAAAAACGAGTTTGAAAAGCCTGTGGTATTGCGGTTTCCGGCTTCAAATCCAAAAAAAGAATTGGAGTTACCGTCGACGTTAGCGAATCCAGCCCCTACACCGAAGAACGAGTTGTCTCTGCCAGTAGTGTTGTTGAAGCCGGCACCCCGGCCAAAGAACGAATTAAAACTGCCGGTCGTATTGGACTGTCCCGAGCTTCGTCCAAAAAACGAATTGTTTGCGCCCGTCGAATTATCTCTTCCCGAATGCTGACCGAAAAAGGAATTTGAAACTGCCGTTGTATTGCTGAACCCAGCCTCGAGACCGAAGAACGAGTTGTCGCTGCCTGTAGTGTTGTTGAAGCCGGCACCCCGGCCAAAAAAGGCGTTGCGGGCACCTATTGTGTTAAGCGATCCTGAATCGAAACCATAGAACGAATTTGACGTGCCTGTAGTGTTTTTGAATCCCGATCCGCTGCCAAAGAATGAGTTTGACAATCCCGTTGTGTTAGCCGTTCCGGCCGCGAGACCGAAGAAGGAATTCGAATTGCCGGTTGTGTTCGAAGCTCCTGCGAAAACGCCAAAAAAGGAGTTCCCCTCCCCGGCGGTATTCGCCAATCCCGCACTTTGACCAAAAAAGGAATTGTCGTGTCCCGTAGTATTCGATCGTCCGGCACGTCGACCAAAAAACGAATTGGAGCTGCCGGTAGAGTTAGAGAACCCTGCGTCGCTGCCGATAAACGAGTTGAAGGTCCCCGTAGTATTACCGCCGCCGGTTCCGATCCCCACGAAAAAATTCTCATTTCCGACGGTGCTCAGAATCCGCTCGTTCCCGATCCTGTATTCTGCGGCGGCGTTAAGAATATTCGCCGTGCCCGTCCCGCTGATACTAAAGTTGCTCGCGGGCTGCTGGATTATCGTATTCTGGATGTAGTTCGCACTTCCGGCCGTTGGTGCTCGCTCGTCCGTGAGTCTTGCGTCCGTAGTTATGACATACTGCCCTGCCGCAACGCCGCCGAGCGAAAGAGCATTAGTTGCTGTGTCCGCTGTGCCAGCAGCCGTGGCACCGTCTGCGATCAGGCTTTTGATCGAATATGGAGCGCTGGTTATGTTTTGCCTGGGAGCGAGGACCGTAAAAGCGCCCCCACCTGATTCTTTCACACGGATCTCGAGAAACCGGCCCTCGCCCGTAAAGCTCTCGCCAAAATCCAAGCTGACGGCGAAGACGCCGTCCGTGACCGCGACGCCGTTCCTTGCCACCGCTGGCCCGACCTGGTTGCCCCCGGACAAACCGTCGAAAAGGAGAAACTCAAAATCAAAACTCCCCGTTGCGGGTACCGCCGAGGTCTGCAGCTTTCCCTGATAGGTAATAGAGGTGGTTTGGGCGCCGACAGGCAAGTGTGTAAAGGCAATTAAAGGGAATACGATCAGGCATGCAACAAATTTATTCATTTTCTCTACTCCTTATAAAACAAAGTGGATCCCGCCTGTCTCGACGCCAGAATAGATTCATCGTGTGCTGATCCAGGCGATCGTTTCCTTTTCCCCAACTGTCAACTCCTATTCGATCCCGATCAGGTTCACATCTGAAAGATTCGATGTCACCGTCAAATCGACAGATTGAAAGCGAAACCTTTTTGAAACGGCCCGGATCGTATGGGTTTCGCCGGTCTTTACATTGTCAAACGAGAAAAATCCGAGCGAGCCAGTGGTAACCTTTCGCACAATTCCCTGTGGATCGGTTATCGACACGGTAGCGTTACGGATACCGCGCCCGTCAGGCGTAAGTACCTGACCGGCGACTGTGAACGCGGAAGTAACAGGAATGTTCCCTCCGCCCCAGAAGCCTCCGCCGAGGTCGTAGACCCCACCGGAAGTATTTGTCACGGGAGACCATTGCCCCACTGTTCCGTCGAGTCTGAAGGTTCCACCGGATGCGGTCCCACCGCCTCCCGCGATAACGCTTTTTTCGATCGCGAACGGTCCGCCCGTTTGAGCCGCGGCGGATGACATGAGAATGAAAAAGAGAAAAAACGGAATCGGACGAGAGAATCGGCCTCTTCCAGGTGCTTTTAAGTGTTTCATTTGTCCTCCTCGCAAACTCTTGCTCGCGAATTGTTTTTACAAACAAGTCGCTTCAAGCCGTCGATCAGCTTCCTCTGCGCCTCGATCTCTGCCTGCTGATTCCTGATCTGCTCCTGCTGCTCGTTGACCGCGTTGACGAGGACGGTTGTGATCTGTTGATACTTCACACCCTCGATCTCGCCCTTATCGTTATAGGTAGCGAGCCGGGGTTCGACCTTTTCGACGTCCTCGGCGGCGAAGCCGACGTCACGGAATCCGCCGTCTTTCCATTCGAAGGAGATCGGCTGCAAACGGCGCACGACATCTAAACCACCGGCAAACGGGCGCACCGCCGATTTGTAACGAAGGCTGGATGAGCACGTCGAAACCTCGCTTTGTCCGTTGCGGCAGAGATTGGTCGAGCCCCCGGAACCAAGACTCCCGAGCGTGAGCAGTGCTCCCGTCGTGCCCATCTGTAGCCGAGAGCCCAGAAGAAGAGCTCCTCTTATAAACACAGAATCCTGCCCGAGGTCTCTGCCCAGCACGATCTGGTTGCTTGCCGTGACCACTGAGCCGGCCCCGATCGCGGTGGCATTGGTGATGTTAGGTGTGACATTTGTGTTGTGGCCTATAAGAGTGTTTGAACTGCCGGTCGTGTTACCGGCTCCTGCTCCATGTCCGAAAAACGAGTTGTTATTCCCAATGGTATTGTTGACTCCTGCGGCGTGGCCGACAAATGTGTTGGAACCGCCGGAGGTGTTGACGTTTCCGGCCTCATCTCCGAAAAACGAATTCTCTGCGCCTGTCTCATTGAAAAATCCTGCATCATGCCCGAAGAACGAATTGCGGGCGCCCCCAAGATTGGAGAATCCGGCACGTGCCCCGAAAAAAGAGTTGTTGTTGCCCCTTGAGTGGTAACCGGCATCGCGTCCGAAAAATGAGTTGGCATTGCCTGTCAGGTTGGATCGGCCTGCATCACTACCGAAGAACGAGTTATCGGCGCCTGTCTCGTTCTCGTATCCGGCGTCACGCCCAAAAAACGAATTTTCACCACCGGTCGTGTTGGAGCGTCCCGCCGTACGCCCGAAAAAGGAGTTGTCAATCCCGGTAGTGTTTAGTTGTCCGGCACCCACGCCGAAAAACGAATTTGAACCGCCGGTCGTGTTTAATTGTCCGGCGATATTACCGAAAAATGAGTTGGAACTGCCTGTAGTATTGTTTCGACCCGCATCCCGCCCATAGAATGAGTTGGAAGTGCCTGTCGTGTTGAACACCCCGGCAGAGCGCCCGAAAAACGCGTTGGAACTGCCCGTTGTATTATCCTGACCTGCGTTTAATCCAAAAAATGAGTTGTCGTTGCCGGTAGTGTTCTTGAATCCAGCATTGGTCCCGAAGAACGAGTTGGAAGCTCCTGTCGTATTGGCGAGCCCGGCACTATTTCCGAAAAATGAATTGTCCGAACCTGTAGTATTATCTTTCCCCGAATCTCGCCCAAAGAAAGAGTTGTTGTTGCCCGTCAAATTGCTTCGGCCCGCGTCACGCCCGAAAAACGAATTGGAGCCGCCTGTCGTGTTGAATATTCCTGCAGACAGCCCGAAAAACGAGTTTGAACTGCCCGTCGTATTTTCCTGTCCGGCGTTTAATCCGAAAAATGAGTTGTCGTTGCCGGTCGTGTTGTTGAATCCAGCATTGGTCCCGAAAAACGAGTTAGCGGCGCCCGTAGTATTGACCACGCCGGCAGAATGACCGAAAAATGAATTGGCCGAGCCTGTTGTGTTTGCTCGTCCAGCGTCACGTCCAAAAAATGAGTTGTTGCTTCCTGTCGTATTCGTTCGTCCAGCTTCGCCACCGAAAAACGAGTTTTCATTGCCGATCGTGTTGGCCCGTCCAGCGTTGCTTCCAAAAAACGAGTTGAAATTGCCCGCTGTGTTGTCGTTTCCCGCGGAGAGGCCGAAAAATGAATTATTTGCTCCGGTTGTGTTGTTAAAGCCCGCGCCGGAACCAAATATTGAGTTATTAAATCCTGAAGTATTCGCTTGCCCCGCCGAGGTGCCGAAGAATGAGTTCTGAGCACCCTCGTTGGATCGTCCCGCATCGTGGCCGAAAAACGAGTTGAAACTGCCCTTATTGAAAACTCCGGCAGAACGCCCGAAAAAAGAGTTCGAACTTCCCGTCGTATTTTCCTGACCGGCGGCTGCCCCGAAAAATGAGTTTGCGCTGCCTATTGTATTTTTGAACCCCGCACCTTCACCGAAAAACGAATTTAGGCTGCCCGACGAATTGTCAGCGCCCGTCCCCAGTCCCATGAAGGTATTGCCTATGGGCCCGCTTGCAGCAGAAAGCATATTGCTTGGCTCACTGACGCTAAAGACACGCTGACCCCTTATATTGTATTGCGTCGCGGCATCGAAGACATCAGCTGAGCCAGTTCCAACAATATTGAAATTGGCTGCCGCGCTTTCGGCGATCAAGCTTTTAATGGAATACGGCGCACTCGTTACGGGCTGCCGCGGCGACAAAGTCGTAAAGGCTCCGGTACCCGACTCTTTTACATGGATCTCGAGAAACCGGCCTTCGCCTGTAAAGCTGTTGCCAAAATCGAGGCTTACGGCGAAGACGCCATCGGCGACCACGACACTCGTTCTCGTCAGGGTTGTGCCGATCTGCGTGCCGCCAGTTGACGCATCGAACAGTAGGAATTCGAAATCGTAATTCCCGTTCGCCGGGGCAGAAGACGACTTTAAAACGCCCTGATAGGTGATCTCGGTCGTTTGAGCCGCGATAGGCGGCAGTTGTGTAAAGGCAAATAATAGGAACACCACCAGGCAGGCAACAAACTTATTCATTTTTTTCTCCTTCAGATTCGGCGATTCGAGATTGCCCAGTCGGCATCGGATCATTGACCTTCGTCGATCAGATCAACCGTCTTCCGCTCATCCAGGTTCGTTTCGGGCGTTGCAGCCCGATCGATATCTGCCCCACATTCGTGGCAACGTTGAACGGCCCGATCGCGATACCGCCGGATAACGATCGTTTCCTCTTTCTCGACTGTGAACTCTACTGTTTGGCTCGTGTTTGTTTTCATCGTTGCTTTTGAATGGTGATTTGCATTACAATCCGGGCGAATAAAACATACACTGTAACGGCCCGGAAAATCCTTCTAAAAGTTGGTAATTTTTTGGAAAGTTGCCCTAAACGCCGTGACCAGCAGGCCGCCGAAACGATTTCTCGAATTCGATGCCTTTCGCATAGATGTCGAGGAGCGCCGGCTTTTGCTTGATGACCGGCCGGTCATGCTCACGCCAAAAGCCTTTGAGATACTGCTCATCCTGGTCGAGAACAGCGGCCACACCCTCGAAAAAGAGGACCTGATGGGACGTGTATGGGCGGATACTTTTGTCGAGGACACCAATCTTAACCGCAACATCTCGACGCTTCGAAAGGTACTCGGCGAGGACAGCCATCGCCCGAGACTGATCCGGACGGTGCCGAAGCGAGGTTACAGGTTCGAGGGTGACGTCCGCGAAGTGCTCGAGGAGGAAGATGAGCAAATCGTCGAGCGGCGGACCAGATACCGCGTGTCGTTTCGTTCGCACACCGAGACACATACCGAACAGGGGATCATGTCCGTCTTGACGGGCCGCCGCACAGCCGTGGTCGCCGCATCGGTGGCAGCTCTGCTGATGATCGGTTTCGCGTGGACTTCCATCCGCCAGCCTTCGGGCGAAGCCAGGTCTGTGGCAGCGGCTGACGCCAAGCCGACTGCAACCGATCCGGCGGTAGTCGATCTTTATAATAAGGGAAGGGATTTATGGCGGAGCCGTTCGGCCGGAGGCCTGCATCGGGCGATAATCGATCTCGAACAGTCCGTTGCCCGGGCCCCCGAATTCGCTCTCGCCCACGCGGCCCTGGCAGATGCGTATGCGTTCGACGCCGTTCACTGGCAAAAAGCCGAGGCCGCCGCTAACGAGGCGATCAGGCTGGACCCGTCAATTGGCCAGCCCCACGCGACGATCGGATTTGTGCGCATGTTTTGGCAGTGGCGGCTCACCGAGGCCGAGACGCACTTTAGAAAAGCAATCGCTCTCAGTCCTGATTATGCGACCGCTCACCATTGGTACGCGATCAACCTCGCGGCCCGTGCCCGGGGCGCCGACGCACTCGCCGAGATCACGACGGCAATCGAACTCGAGCCCGCTTCGGTGTCGATCAACGCCGATCTGTGTCAGGTGCTTTACTTTACACGCAAATACGATCTCGCCACCCAACAGTGTCTTAAAACCATCGAGAAGGATCCGAATTTTCTCAACGCGCACGTTTATTTATACGACATCTACACGGCCCGGGAAATGTACCCCGAGGCCGTTAACGCCTTTCTAAGGGCCGAGCAATTATCCTCCTCTTCGCTGAACGACACTGGCCAGGTCGAGAAATTGAAAGCGGCCTTTGACAGTGGCGGTATCCGAGCGTTTTGGCGCAAGAGGATCGAAATGCTTCAGCGGCCGGTGCCTACTCGTGGTTACCGGATCGCACAGTATTACGCCCGGCTCGGCGAGCGGGATCACGCGCTGCGCTGGCTCATAAGAGCCCACGAGGAACGCGACTTCGGCATGGTCTACCTTCGGGCGGACCCAGTAAACACGGAGCTTCTGTCCGATCAACGGATTTTGGAACTGGCCCGTAAGATGGCCTTGTGAAGTAGGTGGTTCGATTTTACCGCCAATCGGGCGGCTCGGAGTACCGGA
>JBGSXN010000166.1:0-8320 GCA_041751355.1 Pyrinomonadaceae bacterium | reverse complement strand
TTCGAGATCGGCCTTGCGGGCCTCGATCTTTTTGATCATGGTCCGGTCCATGTTGATGGTTTTGAACTTCGGGGCCGTCGCCACATCCCGTACGCCATTGGGCAGTTGGGCGGCAACCTCGTCAGGCATCGCCTTTGGCGGTGGCGAGTTTGTGATCCGTTTTGTTCGCGGTTCTATATCAGCGGTCTCCATCCGTGTGTAGCTCATTACATGAACACTAACGTCGGTCGCCAGCAGCCGCTGAAAAGCGTCAAATTTCGCTGACGGCCTGCCCGAGCTGTCCGTGCCGTCGGTGATCAGGACAAGGTGTCTGTTTTCGAGCGGGTCACGCAACAGAAAGTCGGTCGCCATCTTCAGGGCATCTACAAACGCCGACTTTCGCCCAAAATTGGTCCGGCGGATCGCCGCCGCAAGTTGGGCCTTATCGGTGGTCCATTCGACAACGATCGACGGTTTGTCGCTGTACTGCATTATGGCGACCGTATCACCAGCCCTGAGGTTGTTGACCAGGCTCTGGGCCACGGCTCGAGTTCGGTCGAGGGTCTTTACGGAACGCATCTCACCGCCTGTGTCCATGACGATCAGCACGTGTGCAGGCAGACGCCGAACACTCTCGGGCTGATGCAGGATGTTGTTCTCTGAGATGACCAGATCCTCTGCCTTTACGTCATCGAAAAAATTTCCGTCATCATCAAACGCAAGCACATTGAGCTTGATCTCCTCGGTCAAAACACGTTCGGTATCGTCCACTGGCGTCGGCGTCGGTGTCCCGGCGATACGGCCGCTCTGGGCAATAGCAGGTGCGGCCGACAGTGCCAGTATCAATAGTAATAATTTTGAAACCCTATTAAATAGCGTCATTTATATTACGATGCTCCCCGCGGCTAAAAGTCTGCCCGTACCCGGCTGGGCTCATAATTTGGGATTTGCCTCGACAAAATCCATCAGATTAGGCAGATACGAGGTGAATGGCGGGCATTTGATTTCATGGGGCTTCAACAGCCGATCGGCAATATGGGTATCGTACGTCTGTGCGATAAAAAAATACGGCACGCCGTAGTCCGGCAGCCCGGTCAATTTGGGCGAGACCCTGGACGAAAGAAACCGCTCTACCCATTTTGGTGGCGGGTGGAATTCAGATTTTCGCCCTGTCAAATCTATTGCGATCGCGTCGAAGAGTTCGGCGGTGGTCAACGGATTTGGGTCGGCCAGGGCGATGGTTTTGCCGACAGCTTCCGGATCATGCGACAGGGCCGCGATGGCATCGACCACAAAATCCACAGGCACCAGATTGAGCCGGACATCCTGATTACCGACATTTACGACGCGCAGCAAAAACGCCGCTTTCCGAAGATATTGGATCAAGTAATAAATGCCGTCGTATTTTGTGGTTTCACCTGTGCCCGAGTCGCCTACGACCACCGATGGCCGGTAGATCGTGACCGGTAAATGGCTTTTAAGCTGCTCGACCTCGATCTCGGCGAGATACTTTGTTTCCTCGTAATAATTGCGAAACCCGGCCTTATGCTCCAGATCCGTCTCATCTATCCGACCTTGGCGTTTACCGGCGACATAGCAGGTTGAAACGTAATTGTATCGGCGAAGGTCCTTGAGCGAGCAAACAAGGTCGTTGACGTTTTTTGTGCCCTGTAGATTGATGCGAAAGGCAGCGTCCTTCGAGATCCCCAGGTCATAAGCGGCGGCCAGATGGAAGACATCGGTGGTCTCGAATTGGATCGTTTCAAGGTCCGCGTCCGGTATTCCCAACTGAGGCAGCGTAATATCACCCTGGACAATCACAAAATTCTCGAGAGGCGTTGTCGTAAATTCAGCGATCTGCTCGATCTCTTCAATCGCCTGGTCAATAAGATGGGGCTGGACCAGCAGGTAAAATTGCGTTTCTGGTGTGATCAGGCGTTCAACCAGCCTGGTCCCAATAAACCCTGGAAATCCGGTAAGAAAAATAGTTTCGCGGTAGAGCATTGACACTGACCTATTCTAACAATTCCGCGGGGCATTTGCTGTGGGCTCTTCAAACCTGTGGAAAAAATATTTTACACCCGCCGCCGCTTGTGATAATTTTGAGCGCACAGTTAAATATATGAAGATACAGCAAATGCGGCCAGGGGTTTTGCACCTCCATAAAAGGATTGAGAACGGACGGCAAGAGGAACCGTTCGATATTCTCGCCGATGACGAACCGTCAGCGCGCGCCTTCTCTCCAGTTATCGCTAGCGAACTCGACCAGAGATGCTGGTCCGTTGTATCGTTCGATCGTCTCGAATCGGGCAGCCTGTCCTACCCCGAGGCTGCAGCAGTGATGCGCGATCTCGACGAACGCGGGGTTTCTGGCCTCTGCATTATTACCGACGCCGCCGCGGAACGCCTCAAGAGCTGAGATCCAGCACCACCTTTCCAAAACTTTCATTCGACGCAAGATATTCGTAAGCCGCACCCGCCTCGGCAGCCGGAAAAACGCGGTCGACATTGGGCGTGACCGAGCCAACTTCTATCAAAGGCAGAGCGTGCGAAGCGAAATTTTCCGTGGCAATGCCCTTTTCCTCGACTGATCTTCCGCGAAGCACTGTGCCTTTTATCGTAGCCCGTTTCTGTAAAGCCTGTGAGAGATTAAATTCCGCGGTCGCTCCGGACGTGAGCCCCACCAGCATTAATCGACCTTTCACGGCAAGGCTCAGAAGATTCTGTTGAAAATATGCCGCCCCGACGAGGTCCAGAATGACATCGGCACCGCGGCCGTCTGTCTCGTTCAGGATCGCGGCCGCAAGTTGATCGATATTTTCGACAACGATCGCGGCATCGAGCCCAAGCTCACGGCATTTTTCCAGCTTGTCCCTGGTTCGAGATGTTCCGATGACGGTCACCCCGCCATTCTTCGCCATCTGCAAAGCAGCGAGCCCAACGCCCGAGCCCACGGCGTGGATCAGCAGCGTTTCGCCTGCTTTAAGTTCTGCCTGCGCAAATACAGCGTCATGGGCGGTGATAAAAGCCTCCGGGATCGCGGCTGCTTCGGTGTAGCTCAGCCGTTCCGGGATCCTCATCAAAAGTCGATGATCGATTGTCAAATAGTCGGCTTGGGCTTCACCCGCAGTGATGCCGAAAACGCGATCGCCAATGTTCCAATCGGAAACGCCGCCACCGAGAGAAACGATCTCGCCCGCGAATTCGAGCCCCGGAATATTTACCGAATATCCCGGCGGAGGCGGGTAAAGACCCCGTGCCTGCAGCAGGTCAGCACGATTCAGCCCCGCCGCGTGAACCCGGACCAGAACTTGGCCGGCTTTAGGTTCGGCTGGATCGGGAACTTCGCGCAGCTCCAGCGTGTCAAAATTGCCGCCAAATTCAGTTATGTAGACCGCTTTCATTACTTAAGTCTTGGCTGCACATTGTTGTCCGCGAGCGTGCTACCGGTCGCCCGCTGCAGTTCCGCGATCGCCTTATTAAGCTCGGTCCGTGCCCTGAGCTCGTTGCTTCGGGCTACGGTCAGGGCCGTTTGGCGTTCGAGTACTTTGTATATGTCCGACTGGCCCTCGTCGAGTTTTCGCTGTTCCGATTCGTATTGCAGTCCGGTGTTTTCGCGGGCTATCGCTGCCGACCTCAGACGGGCCTCGGCGGTGCGGATCGCCTGCATCGCGTTTCTGACCTCGACCTGTATGCCATGTTCGATCTGCTCTCGCTGCGTTTCGAGACGTTCGGCCTCGACCAGCGACCGTCCGAGCTGCGCCTTTGCCGTCTTGTCGCCGAAAAGCGGCAGATTAAAATTAACGCCAAACCTGATCACTGGATAACGATTGGCAAATATTCCGCTCAGCGGATTACCGGTAAGTAGGGCAAGATTTGCCTGCTGCTGCTGGCATGCGGGCGAGGCCGGGTCTGTCGTGCATGGCGTCGGGAAATTAGGGCTGAAGTTAGGATTCTGGCTGCCGCCGAGACCTGACGTGTTATAGCTAGTGACAAAGTCGATCTGCGGCTTTTTCTGGTCGCGAAAGAGCCGCTGGTCGATCGCATTGATGTCCTTCTGCGCCTGGTTGATATCGAGCTCGGGGCGATTGTCGATCGCGGTTTCCATCGCCGCCGACAAGGTAATATTAGGCACCGCGGCGTCGACAGGTTCGACAGGCAGCAGCGCCTGTTCCCACAGCGGATCGCGGCGGTTTGGCGACATCATGCTTTTTAATACATTCTCAGCCTGGCTAACGAGATTTAGTGCCTCATAAACAGCCTGCTCAAAATTCGCAACCTGCGTTTCAGCCGCTACGATGTCGATCGGTGCCAATTGGCCTTCCTCGACCAGCCGGCGATTATGCCCGAGCTGTGCTCTGGCGTCTCTCACGCCGTCACGCTGCACCTGCAAATTTCGCAGCGCGAAGGTCAGGTCCCAGTATGCCCGTTGAACACCCGCCACGACCTCTATCGACCGCTGGCGAAACTGCGTATTTGTCAGCTCGATATTCCGCTTGGCGATCTCTATGGTCCGCCGCGGCTGGTCAAATTTGCGCCCGCGAAACAGCGGCTGCGTAACCGAAAAACCAAGCCCCGAATTGTACTGAGGGCTGAGTATCGCTATAGGGTTGTCGGTTGTCACGCGCTGGTTATTGAACGTGCCGGAAAAGACAGTCCCGAACTGCGGAGCAAAGGCCTGGAGCCCCGCGTTCGCCACCAGCGAACCCTGTGTGGTCGTCTGGTTGTTACTAAAAATACTGACGTTTGGGACGGTTGAGCGGTCGTAATAAGTCTGGCCGACGAGCCGCGGCTGGTAAAATCCGCGGGCTGCACTGAGCTCGAATTCGGCCATTGCAGCGGTCTTACGAGTTACCTCAATATCCCGATTGTTCTCGAGGGCGATCTCGATCGCGTCGCGCAGCATCAGCGTCCGCTGCTGCGTCATGTCAACGCCGACGCGCCCGAGGTCCGGAAGTTCCCTTTCGTCCGAGCGATAATCCGGCGCGATCGATGGAACGCCCGGCAGCGAATCGATCGCCTCCGGCGGGGTCGGTGTCGGGGCCTGGGCCCATAGATTAAGCGTCCCGGCTAAAAGTATAAGAATAACTATGTATAAAGGCCGATGCATATAGATCAATGCTTATTAATTAACGAAGCAGTAGCTCCCGCCAGCCTCCGCTTCACGCCGCCGAACAACCAAACCGCCGCCCGGTTCGCACGTCCGAAAAGCCGCATTTCCGCCAGGTCGTCAAACATCGAGTAAAAGACCGGGACCGCCAGCAGCGTCAGCATCAGGCAGAGGCTTTGGCCGCCGACCACAAGCACGCCGATCGATCGGTTCGTTCCCGAACCGGCCCCTGTCGAGAGCGTGAGCGGCATCATTCCGGCGACGAGAGCGATGGTGGTCATCAGGATCGGCCGCAGGCGGTCGCGGTTGGCCTGGATGATGGCTTCGTAACGCGACATTCCGCCGGCGCGCAGGTGATTGGTGTGGTCGATCTGCAGGATCGCGTTCTTTTTGACAACGCCGAAAAGCAAGAGCAGCCCGAGCCCCGAAAAGATATTCACCGTCTGTCCCATCACCAGCAGGCTAAAGATACCGAATGGCACCGAAAGCGGAAGCGTCAGCAGTATCGTGATCGGATGTATAAATGATTCGAACTGGGCCGCCAGAACGATGTACATAAAAATGAACGAGAGCATGAACGCGAGAAGAAAGTAATACGCTGCCTTATTCATTTCCTTTGATTGGCCGACGTACCCGGTTTTATATTCGACCGGAAGGTTCAACTCGCGGACATAGGAATCGATCGCCGACGTAATGCTCGCCGCCGAACCGCCGGGCCTCGTATTGGCCAACAGCGTAACCTGGCGTTGCCGGTTTGTTCGGTCGACCGAACTCGGGCCGGTCCCCGATTCGGTTTTCACAACCCGATCCAGCGTGACCCAGCCAACTTTAGACGATGGCACTATAAGGCGTTTCAGGCCCTCGATATCGGTGCGAAATGGCGTCGTCGCCCTGACATGCACCTCGTATTGTTCGGTCCCGGCGTTGAATGTCGTGGCTTCATGGCCGGCGACCAGTGTATTGAGCGCCTGCGAAACATCGCCAACCCTGACGCCCAGGTCGGCCGCGGTCTCTCGATCGATAACTAGTTGTAATTCGGGTTTACCGCTGATCAACGTCGAATCTATATCGACGGCGTCCGGGATTGTCTTCATCCGTCCAAGGATCAGCTCCGAATATTCCTCGAGCTTTTTCAGGTCGGGCCCCGCGATCAGAAACTGAACGTTCGCGTTGCGAAAACCGCCGCCCGAAAAGGCCTGTACCTGCTGGACGCCTGTCCGCAGGTCGGACGGGAATTTTTGCAAAATGTCGCGGGCGTCGGCCATCATCAGCTCTTGCGATCTGGGCCGGTCATGGATGTCGGTTAGCTTGACGTAGATGGTCCCGGCGTTGACCACGCGAAGCTGACCGCCGCCTACAGTAGCCAGTGTGTCTGTCACACCGGGCATCTTGCGGATCTCGGCGGCGATCCGCTCAAATATCTGCGACGATGCCGCAAGGCTCGAACCTTCGGGTACGCGTACCGAGATCTCAAATTGCGACTGGTCATCGACAGGCAAAAAGTTTTTGCCTACGAACATAAATAGCGGGATCGTGCTCAAAAATACCAGCAGGCATAACGTCACGATCACCCATCGATGGCCCATCGAGAACCTGAGCAGGAAGGTGTAAACACGGTCGACCGACCGAAACCATCCGGTGTATTTCGAGTCTTGAGTCGTGAGTCTCGAAGGTTGAGTCGTCGGTCTGTCAGCATCGACTACCATTTCCCGGTTCTCGCTCAAGACTTCAGACTCACGACTCGCGACTTTCTTCCGTTTGATCATCCGCGCCGCCAGCATCGGCGTCAGCGTGAACGAGACGATCAGCGAAACGCCCACCGCAAATGAGGCTGTCAGGCCAAAGCTCGACATGAATTTGCCGATGATGCCCTGCATAAATCCGATCGGCACAAAAACCGCCATCAGCGACAGGGTCGTGGCCATAACCGCCGGGCCGATCTCGCGCGTGCCCTCGATCGCCGCCTGAAAGGGGTTCATGCCCTTTTCTTCGACAAACCGGTAAATATTTTCGAGGACCACGATGGCGTCATCGATCACGATACCCACCATCAGCGTGAGCGAGAGCATGGTGATCGAATTCAGCGTATAACCCATCGCGTACATCAACGCGAAGGTCGAGATGATCGACGTCGGGATCGCCAGAGCCGCAATAATGGGCGAACGAAAACTCCCCAAAAACAGGAAAACGACGATCGACGCGAATATCGCCCCGAGGATCAGGTGCTCCTCTATGGCGTGAAGCGAATTTTCGATGAAGATCGAATTATCGCCGATGATGCGTATTTGAAAATTCTTAGGCAGCGTCGGTTCGATCTCGGCGAGGCGCTCCTTGATCTCTCGGGCGACAGCAACGGTATTCTGGCCCGACTGTTTCGAGACGGTCAGGGTAACAGCCGGCTGGCCGTTCAGGCGCGCCTCCGAGCGGATCTCTTCGGTACCGTCCTCGACATAGCCGAGGTCCTTGACGCGGACCTGATAGCCGCCGCGGTTCGCGACCACCACATCGTTAAACTGCTCGACCTTTTGGATCTTGCC
The DNA here is from genome assembly GCA_041751355.1 of Pyrinomonadaceae bacterium. Taxonomy (GTDB): domain Bacteria; phylum Acidobacteriota; class Blastocatellia; order Pyrinomonadales; family Pyrinomonadaceae; genus OLB17. The sequence continues at coordinate 694 of JBGSXN010000166.1, read as the reverse complement.
AACGGTGCGAACGCTGGTCTCGACCTGGCCCTGGTCAAGACGCCCGCTGGGAAACTCCATGTTCTGGATCCGCAGGGCTCCCGAAACCTCAGCCGGTGTAACGTTGTACGATCGCATTTTGTCCGGGTCCACCCAGACATTTATCTGCCGCTGGGCACCGCCGATGATCGTGATCTGGCCGACGCCGCTGACCGACTCGATGCGTTCCTTGATCTGATTTTTGGCGACCTCGGTGACCTCTCTCAGCGAGGTCGGGGCCGAAACCGTAATTCGCAAAACCGGTGCCGCGTCGGTGTCGAGCTTCTGGACCGTCGGCTGCTCGGCGGTTGTCGGCAGGTTTGGCTTCACCGTCTGCACGCGATTTTCGACCTCCTGGGCCGCCACGTTCACGTCCTTTTCCAGAATAAACTGAACAAAAACTTGCGATACTCCCTCGATCGACGTCGAACGCAGCTCATCGATTCCGCTGATGGTATTAACGGCTTCCTCGATCTTTTCGGTGATCTCGGTCTCGATCTCCTGCGGCGAAGCTCCGGGATTCACTACCGTCACCGTGATCGTCGGAAAATCGATCTTCGGAAAAAGATCGAGTCCGAGGCTCATAAACGAAAATGCACCCACCACCACGAGCGAAAGGATCAGCATCGTCGCAAATACCGGGCGTTTTACACAGATCTCAGCCAGCCACTGCATA
>JBGSXN010000165.1:0-22408 GCA_041751355.1 Pyrinomonadaceae bacterium | reverse complement strand
CGTTCGAATAAAGCGGGATCTGTACATCGATCGACAATTTGCCGTGCTCGTCCTTGGCACCTTTAGGCACGATAGAGCTGGTTTTATAATCGATAGCGATCAGCCCCTCGGGCGTTTGATCGACGCGGTCGATATAACCGGAAATCCGCAGGCCTTTCCATTCAGCGTCAAATTTTTGCTCCAGCCCCACGACCTTTGACCCCTCAGAGATGAAATCAGGGGATTCTATTGCTTTCCTTATAGCCTTAAGGTGTTCCGTACGCTGAAGCCGCCAGTTAGAGATCATGGGCAGCTCGATCTCCGGATCTGCCTCGGCCTCGGCAAAAGCTTCGTCAAGGTACCTGAGAGCCGCGGCACGAATGTCAGGCTCGTCTTTTGCACGAGAAACGGCGATCTCGAGAACTTTGTGATAAAAGATGCCTCGCTTACCGTAATCCATGCCGAGGTCCACCTCGTTTACAGGTGCCAACTTAAGTACACGCTGGGCAAACCAGCGAAATCCGCATTGTCCGATCGTTGTTAGCTGCGACGCACTCCATGCGCGTGATGCCGGGTCGAGGCGGACGCCGATAACGCCATCATATTCATCATGCGGGGAGGGACCTTCGCGCAGCATTTCGATTCGATGGTGGTCGCGGGCGGCGCGAGCGATGGCATCATCCGCTAGCCCGTCGGTCAGAAGCAATGCGGATCGGGCCTCTTCATAACTCGAAACGATTCGGTCCGGATTCTCCGGTCGACTTGGCTTAATGCCCAAGCGATCGAAAAATGGACTTGCGAGCCGTTCGGCATTGTCGATAACTTCGGGATAACTGAGTGAAACCGACCGGCGGCCGGTGATAAGGGTGAAGTAGAATGAAAGCGTTTCCCACCGTGCAACCTCGGCAGCTACTTCGAAGTCTATCCCGTAGGCAGACAATGCCTTCCGTTCGAAAAAATCTAACACCGGATTTTCCGAAATAGCCGCGGGAAAAACCCCTTCTGCCAAACCGACCACATATATGTGATCAAACGATGCTCCCAGAATGGTGTTAGGTTCATGAAGTTCGATACCTGCGGCACTTGTCTGAAACGGGACCGATATATAACTGAGTATCTCGCCTATCGCAGCAGAAAACTCGTTCAGCGTCAATGGGCGCTCATTCTCGAGCACCACAGACTGTGTGAGGGCCTCATTAAATGCATTGTAGGCTAAAAACTCGCGCGTCCGCGATGCGGCTTTTACACGGACATCCGCTTTCTGAAAGATCAAGCGAATAAGTGCCGACCAGTCAGAAAATGACTGCTGTTCCGGCCATATGATGTCTTCGAAAGGTGCTCCGATCAGAATCCACTCGTCGCGGTTCGATGGCCGCCGTCCGCGGGCATTTGCCCATTCACCCGGCTTCAGGCCCATTCCGAAAGGATGCATAACCATCCGGGCCGTTGGTTCATAAGCCATATCCAGAGCCAAACCATCAAGCATCGTTTGAACCATGCCGCCAAATATCGTGGACGAAAGTTTGATCTTATGCCGTATGCGGACGGGAACCCCATATTCCGCTGCGACCGATGCGATCACCGGTGCGTATAATTCCTGATCGCGGCAGACGATCGCGATTTGTGCGGCGTTCGCTCCGTCGATTATCGCCTGTTTGGCTTTTGACAGAACGCCTCGCACTTCCGCCTCGAGATCGGGAAACTTAAAGGCTGCCGCCGGCTGGCCAAAGTGCAAAGCTCCAGAAAACGAAGACGCCAGATGTTGCCCTTGATCGAGCTCGGGCCCCTCGGCGTTTTCGGCCGCGTTTGTCAGGGTCCATTTTCTCTGGCGCAGCCAATCAGCCCAGATTTTATTAACGCCGAATGCGTCGTCGTTCGGTTGGATCGGGAGGACATATTCGCTTCCTTCACCGGCGATGGAATTGATAAAAAAGATCTCTTCCTTCCGGGCCCGAAAGTGGCCATAGATATACAAAAGGCGGGGTTCAGGGCCGCAGTTGGCCGCCCACCATAATAACTCGAGACGATCGATAAGGCCCATCGTCAGCAGCTTTTCTTTATATGCCTTTATAATGCGAGCTAACACGCTTACGCGCCCCGACGCCCCCTTGATCAGCGTGTCGAGATCGATCCCGGTCCGTAAGGTGGTTTCCAGTATGTGTCCCAGGCTCGACACTATCGACGATATATCGCCTCCCGGAACGATCGTCGATGCCGTCTGCCTGAGAATGTGCCTGCCTTGTAAGGGCGAGACGACGGCCAGGCCCTTTTTGCTAAGTTCGGATCGGGCTAGCCTGGGCAGGCTAAGATACGGGACCTTCAACGCAGCCGCGGCTGCCCGATGCGGTGTGACCACAAGCGCGTCCGGGGGCACCGTTGAAATGGGGAGCCGACTAATGTTTAAGATTCTGGCCATACTTGTGGGCGATGCGGTATTAAACCGGGTCTTTAGGGAAGAAAGCCAACTTTAACGCAGATCTGCGGATCAGTTGGGCAAGGACCGTTTCAAAAGTGCAGTCGCTGCCCGAAACGATTTCGGGGTAGCGCGGTGGTCACCCATTCTGCGTGGCATGACCCTCTAAGGTCTTCATATTTAAATATAGGCGAATTGATGGTCATAGCATAGGCGTCGAGCGGGACCACGCCCGGCGATGTCTCTATGGCGACCTCGGCCGAGGTGTCCCGCCTTATAAAAACCGCCGACACAGCCCCCGTCCGCTGACCCACGCATCCTTTCCACCAGCCAACTCAAAAGCGGACGTCTCGTCTGTTACTACTACAACCGGACATATGATGTGCTAACTACAGCAGTCAAAAAAACTCTTGCATTTAAAGGAAATAGGTTTATACTTCGTTTCATTCAAGCAGTACTTTAAAGGGGTAAAGGTGTCGCTCGTGATCGATCGACAGTACCATAGGAGCTTCCACAGAAACTCCTAAACTTGTGACGTAGCTTTTCGCCTTGAAACTGAGTCAATCCCAGGCTTTGCACCTCCGGTTCCCGCAGTTCCCAAGCGCATTACGCACTTCCGAAAATCTGGAGGATCATTTATGAGAATTTCACAGAATTGTCTGGATATTATTAGGAAATGGGAAGGTTACAGGACGGATGCCTATTTGGATCCGGTAGGTATTCCCACCATCGGTTACGGAACTATCAAATACCCGGATGGACGGAAAGTAAGTATGGGAGAAAAAGTTACAAAGGCGCAGGCCGAGGAATATTTGGCCTTTGAGGTCGACAAGGTTGTGAAGGCCTTAGCGACCCATCTTAAGAACGTTGCTGTTAATCAAAATCAGTTCGATGCCATTGTTTCGCTTTGCTACAACATCGGCGTCGGTGGATTTTCGGGCAGTACGATCCTCAAGAAGCTTAAAGCAGGTGATCTGGCTGCAGCCGCAGCGGGTTTCGATCTCTGGAATAAAGGAACGGTTAAAGGAGTGAAAAAGGTTCTACCAGGACTAACAAATCGAAGGCGAGAAGAACGTGCTTTGTTCGAGAAAGCGGGGCCCGGCGGTGATCCCATTGCTGTCCCGAACATGGAAAGCGGTGTGGCTCCTGCAGGTAAAACTCCTGAGACAAAGAAAGCCCCGCTCACCATTTTGAAAAAGGGTTCTCAAGGTAGGGACGTTAGCCTCTGGCAGACATTCCTTAACACGCAGGGTATTGGTGTGACGGTTGATGGAGATTTCGGCCCTAAAACAGTAAAGGCGACCAAGGCGTATCAAAAACAGTCCGGCATAGGCGTCGACGGCGAGGTAGGTCCAAAAACAATCAAAAGCGCCGTCAAACACGGATTTAAGGGGTTTGAAGCAAACGATTCGAACGATAAGAACACCATCGTAAAGGCTGTCGAAGCAACGCCCGTATCGCATCTCAATATTTTTACCGGATTATCCAAGGTCGATCAGATCAACGCGGCCAAACTTGCAGGGGTTTGTCCGGCTTTACAAAGCCGCGGGCAAAAGTTTATCGAAGCGGCGGCCGCGGACGGCGTCATAGTTCAGATCGTGCAGGGGCTTCGCACCTTTGCCGAGCAGGACGAGCTTTTCAAAAAAGGGCGCACTAAGCCGGGTAAGCGTGTCACGAACGCACGCGGGGGGCAATCGAATCATAACTTTGGACTCGCACTGGACTTTGCCCCGGTGGTCGGCGGCAAAGTGTCGTGGGATGAAAAACTATATCGCCCCTTCGGCAAATGGGCTGCCGCGGCAGGGCTGAGCTGGGGTGGTAACTGGACAAAGTTCAAGGATCTGCCCCACGTTGAATATCTGAAAGGTCATTCGCTGGCACAGATACAGGAACTGTACCGAAAAGGGGGACTGTCCATGGTCTGGTCCGCGATCAAATAGTCTCGCGCGCCGGCAGGCGGATTCAGAATCATAACCTGGAGATTCAAGGATGAGAATTTTTGTTGCGTACGGGTACAACGATAGAGACAAGTGGATCAAGGCCATGGTCTTTCCACTTATCGAGGCATTTGGTTCGGAAGTTGAAACGGGCGAGATGACCTATGACACGGCGATCCCGGATAGTGTAAGGAATAAGATACGGCGTTCTGATGCCCTGATGGGCTTTACGACCAGACGCACGACCCAGGACAACGCGGTATGGCAAACCCATCGATGGGTTATCGAGGAACTTGCAGCGGCGGCGGCTCTCCAAAAGAAAACCGTTGAAGTTCGCGAATCAGGGGTTGAGCAGCAAGGCGGTTTGACGCAAGGGCATCAGAGGATCGAATACGACGAAAACGCGCGAGATAAGTGCCTCGTGGCAATTGTCGAGGCCCTCGGCATCTGGCACAGTACCGATTTTGTGCTGGTCCAGTTGCTCCCTGAGGGCGTTGCCAATGCTGACTTAAGGCCGCTCGTCGACCAGGGATTGACATGCCACTATGTGACAAGGGTTGGAAGTCAGGACGACCCGCCGATTCAGGCCGTGGTGGAGGGCATTAAGGGCGGGTTATTTGTCTTTGTGCGGCGGCCAGAACGCGATGCCCTTGTGAAACTGAGTCTCAGACACGGCAACCGGGTCTGGTCATCAGATTTTGAGTCGCTCAATTCGTGCGGTGTCCATTTGCGTTGAGGTTAATTTTATGGCTTATAAGCTGGTTCAGGATTTTGAATACAAGGGCAAGGACTGGTGGGAATGGTGGATCTGGGTCGAGGCACCTGACGAGGAACTAGACCGCATAGAATATGTGGAGTATACGCTGCACCCGACATTTCCGAGCCCGGTGAGAGAGGTCCACGATCGGGCTTCGAAATTTCGTTTAGAAACCTCGGGCTGGGGAATCTTCACTGTTTACGCGACTCTTGCGTTCAAAAATGGTGATGTCCAGAAACTGGAACACACTCTTGAGCTTCGTGACGACAAAGGAATCCCTACATTCAGGTGACTTATCCCATGGACAACTTAAATGAATAAGCCTCTGTGTTTTGTCCTGATGCCATTTGGGAAAAAGCTCGATTCATCGGGCAACACGGTCGATTTCGACCTACTGTATCGGGACCTGATCAAACCGGCCATCGATGAGGCGGGTTTAGAGGCTATCCGCGCGGATGAGGAGATGTCCGGCGGCATTATCCACAAACCGATGTTCGAAAGGCTGATCCTCTGCGAATACGCCGTTGCCGATCTGACAACAGCGAACGCGAACGTTTTTTACGAACTTGGATTACGGCACGCCGTTCGTCCGTGGAGTACCGTTTTGATTTTTGCCGATGGGGAACGGCTGCCGTTCGATGTCGGCCTGCTGCGGGCCCTTCCGTACAAGGTAAAAAGGGATGGGACGCCTGCGGATGTCGACGGCGATAAAAAGCGTTTGACCGAACGGCTCGAAGCAGCCTACAGTGCGTCCACCGACGATCCCAAAACGATCACGGACAGCCCTGTCTATCAGCTGGTCGATAATTTTCCTGAGATCGATCACACAAAAACCGACGTTTTTCGCAGTCGCGTTCAATACTCTAACCAGGCAAAGAAAAAGCTGGCCGCGGCTCGAAAAGAGGGCGTGGATGCGTTGCGAACGATCGAGATCGAATTGGGGAATATTAAGGACCAGGATTCCGGAGTGGTGATAGACCTGTTTCTTTCGTACCGGGCAGTAAAGGCATGGCCCGAGATGACCTCTCTAGTTGATAAGATGTCACGCCCGCTGGCGGCGACCGTCCTCGTCCGGGAACAGCTCGCTCTCGCCTTGAACCGCGAGGGTAAAGGTGAGGAGGCAGAAAAGGTGCTTACCGATCTACTGAGCAGTCGTGGCCCGAGCAGTGAGACTCTGGGCATTCTGGGCCGCGTTTATAAAGACCGTTGGGAAAAAGCCGCAACAAATGGCGATAAACTGCTCGCCCGGGGGCTCCTCGATAAAGCCATCGACGCATACCTGCGTGGCTTTGAGGCGGATTGGCGCGATGCATATCCCGGCATCAACGCCGTGACCCTGATGGAGATCAAAGAGCCGCCCGACCCGCGACGCGAAAGGATATTGCCGGTCGTCCGCTATGCGGTCGAGCAACGCGTTCAAAAGGGAGATCCGGATTATTGGGACTATGCGACCTTGCTTGAGTTGGCCGTTCTCGCCGGGGATGAGCAAGCGGCTCTCGACATGGCCGGGAAAGCCATCGCGGCCATTCGCGAGGTTTGGGAACCGGAGACGACCTTGCGAAACCTTAAGCTGATCCGCGAAGCACGCGAACACCGCAATGAGGACACAGAGTGGATGAATGACATCGAAGCAGGTCTGCGGCAATGATCAGAGGGAAAAATGGTTTAAGTAGTGTGCGAATCGGGTTGACGCCACTTTGATGGGATGGGTGAGATGAGTGAAAAAAGAAAACTAGGCGTGCCGGTGGTGGTCTTCTACTCGTACGCTCACGAGGACGAAAAGCTGCGCGAACAACTGGCCGAACATCTGATGATGCTCAGGCGCTCCGGCATGATCCGCGAATGGTACGACCGCCAGATTCTGCCCGGATCGGATTGGGGTAAAGAGATCAGTGAAAATCTCGAGTCTGCCGACATCATTCTTGTGCTCATCAGTTCAGACTTTCTCGCCTCTGAATATTGTTACGATATCGAGGCAAAACGGGCGCTGGATCGGCACGCCATGGGTGACGCGATCTTGATCCCGATCATTCTGAGACCCGTCCTGTGGGAGCTCTCGCCGTTTGGCAAGATACAGGGCCTGCCGCTGAACGCAAAGCCGATAACAATGTGGAAAAACAGGGACCTCGCATTCCAGAACGTATGCGAGGGAATATTAAGGCTTATTACCGCCCATGCCGCGGAAGTCGCCTCAAAACCGCCCGAGTCGGGATCATTGGACGATTTTGTTGACTTGGCGACACCACCTGCACCTGTAATCGAAGACATTCGCATCCTTGATGCCGCTCTACCAGACCATGTGACAGTCGGGTCCGCTGCGGTTTTGGCCGTCATGGTCCGTACCGACGATTCAGAAGGATTGAAACGCATAGTTGAGGTCAATCCGGCTTACGGGCTGGATGATGACGACATCGTTTCCGGCGGCAAATTTACTCTTGAATTCCCTGTCGACAAAGATGGGGAGGCGCAGCCACTCGATTTTAGCGTTCATATCGAGGCTCCGGGGTTCGAGCCCGTCGTCCAGACAAAAAGCATGACCGTGGAACCCGACCGCGACTCTGATCCGAGGATCTTTTTCCTCACTCCGCAAAAGCTAGGCAGCCTTGCCGTCAACATCGAGGTCCGCAATGACGACGAAGACATAGTTTCGAGCTGTTTTCTGCGCACGACCGCGATTAGCGAGGCCGTCTCCGCAGCATCGGCAAATCTCATAAGCGTCCCTCTCAGCACACAGCCAACTGCGGCGGCCGCTATCCCGGAACCGCAAATGACTGGAAGCTCCCAGATGTCTACGGGTTCTCATGACGCTTCTTACGATGAGGCTCACGATGAGGCGTCGGCAGCATACGATGAGTCCCCGGCCTACACCTCATCCCCCAAGGGCTACCCGTACGATCGCAACGACGACGAAAAGACAGCCGCCGGTTCCCCGTCGCAGTCCTACGCACAGCCGTCCCCGCAATTAACGCTGCCGTCGGCACCTCATATTCCTCAGTACGTACCGATGGATACCAATAACGTGACACTTGGCGTTTCGCCTCCGTCGCCACGCAGCCCGTGGATGAAGGTTGCCGTGGGCGTGGGCGCCGGGCTCTGCGTGTTGATGTTCGCGGGTGCCGGTTTGATGGTGATGATGATGGGCTCAATGGGAACTGCGAATGCCAATGTAGCGTCGCAAAACACCACCGCAAACGCACGCCCCTCATCTACCACCGGCGGGTCTACAAACAATACATCTGCGGACCAGGAGTATGCCTATGATCCATCCGTGGTTCCGCAAAACTCCACCGCGAACACCGTACGCCCCACATTCCCCTCCGGCGGTTCTGCGAATAAGACATTTTCATATGAGACGGATGTCTATGACCCTTCAATGGACCTACAAGCGCTGCACAGAGCCGAGATGATCTACGCAAAGGGACCGGGTGTCGGGGGATACGCGACGCTGGAACAGCTCCGCGTAACAGGCCTCATTCGTGACGATGCCTTGGCCTCGGGTGTAAAGCGCGGGTACCGCTTTACGATCAGGCTCTTTCGAGCGGGTCGAAATCCATCGTTCGAGATCACCGCTCGCCCCGTGGCGTCGCAATTGGATCGACCAACCTTCGTCATGAATGAGGCAGGCGAGATAACGCGGCACGAGCCGCCCGGCAAGTGAGGTCAAAACCCGTCGCCACTGACTAAAGGACGCCCGTTCCGCGGGGCGATGGCCGGGTATCAGATATATGAGAAAATCGCAGAGAGATTGTTCCGAAAAGGGGCGAGAGGAAAATCCTTCCATAACAAAGGCACGTGAGGTGATCGGCGGTGTGAGCTTTCCGCCTATGGAGCTGTTGGAGCTCGCCAAGGACCTTAAAAAGATCAAAGCGTTCACATATGCCCGCCGTGTGCTTCACCGCGCGGCACCTGTCGTGCTTGAGGGGACTGACGCAAAGCTTAAATTGAAGGTCTATCAGCAGCTTGCCCTGTGCACCTACAAAGACACCGATCTGCCCGCCGACGGGCGGCTGGACAAGGCTCTCAAAATATTGCGGACCGTTGAGGACCTGGACAGTACCAAAAACCAGGAAACGCTGGGGCTGGTTGGGGCGATCTATAAGCGTAAGTGGGAGATCGACAGCCAAAAACAACAGCTCGAACGTTCGCTTCTCTACTATCGGCGTGGTTACGTACAGGGCATCGCGGACCAAGGTTACACCGGGATAAATGCCGCCTTTGTCCTGGACCTCCTCGCCTTTCAGGAGGAACAAGAGGCCCTTAAGGCCGACAGTGAATCTAAAACGGCTCCGGGTCGACGGGCTGAGGCTGAGACAATCCGCCGCGAACTGCTTGATCAGCTCGAACCGACGATTACCGCAAGGATCGACGCTTACGCGAATGCTCCGGATGACAGAAAAGACGAGCTCAAGGTCCATTGGTGGGAGTACAGCACCATTGCCGAGGCCTATTTTGGAATAAAAGAGTTCGATGCGGCCGTCAAATGGCTGCTCGATGGTGATCCGGATAACGTGCCTGAGTGGGAGCTAGAGTCGACAATCAGTCAGTTGGCCCGGATGGCTATTATTCAGGATGCTCCAGGCAAAGCTGTCGCCGATTTTGAAGACACTAATGCATGGCGGGCGCTTAAGAAAGTGTTTGGAGAATATCCTGATGCGGTCGAGTCGGCGTTCATCGGCAAGGTGGGACTCGCCCTGTCGGGTGGCGGTTTTCGCGCCTCCCTTTTTCATATCGGTACCCTAGCTAAGCTTGCCGAGCTGGACGTTCTCCGGCATGTCGAGGTTATATCCGGGGTCTCAGGCGGCTCCATCATCGGAGCCCACTACTATTTGGAACTGCGCCATCTGCTGCAGACAAAGGCGGACGGTGAGGTAGTCCATCAGGACTATATTGACATAGTGAAGCGGATCGAACGAGACTTTTTGGACGGTGTACAGCGAAACATCCGCATGCGCATTGCAGCTGAGTGGACCACAAATCTCAAAATGATATTTCTTCCCGGCTATTCACGCACACAGCGCGTCGGCGAGTTGTACGAAAGCGAAATATATTCACGTGTGAAAGACGGCGAAGAAGATCAACCACGATGGCTAAATCGCCTCAACGTTCAGCCCAAGGACGAGCCGCCAGGTTTCGCTCCAAAGCTGCATAACTGGCGTCGAGCAGCAAAGATCCCAATGCTGCTATTGAACGCCACATCACTGAACACCGGCCACAACTGGCAGTTTACAACTACCTGGATGGGCGAGCCGCCGTCTTCGATCGATGTCGAGGTTGATACAAACGAACAACTGCGGCGGATGTATTACACCGAGGCTCCGGCCTCGTACAAGTGTGTCAGGCTGGGCCAGGCTGTCGCGGCATCGGCCGGCGTTCCCGGGATCTTTGAGCCGTTGTCGTTTGACGGCCTCTATCCCGGCAGGATCGTCAGACTCGTCGATGGAGGCGTTTGCGACAACCAAGGCGTCGCTAGCTTGCTGGAACAGGACTGCAGCGTCGTCCTTGTGAGCGACGGCAGCGGCCAGATGGAATCGCAGCCGAAGCCTCGCAACGGTATTCTCGGTGTACTGTTGAGAACAAACAGCATATTTCAAGCGCGCATTCGTGATGCCCAATATCATGACCTCGAACGACGTCGGCGATCGTCTTTGCTCCGCGGGTTGATGTTCATCCATTTAAAGCAAGATTTAGACCCCGAGCCGGTCGACTGGATCGATTGCCCGGACAAACATATGCCTCGGAAACCTGATTTTCTTACCTCATACGGCGTTGCCAAGGATATCCAGCAATGTCTCGCGGCGACACGTACGGATCTCGACTCATTTACCGACGCCGAGGCCTACTCGCTGATGGCGAGCGCCTATGGCATGACCGATCACGCCTTTAATACACTTGGGTGCGTCGATGGATTTCCGGATGCTCACGTGAGTCCGGAATGGACATTTCTTAAGTTGCGAAGGGCATTGGCGGGCGACGGCGAGGCCTACCAGTACGTCCGCAAATTGGTAAAGGTCAGTGGCAGCATGGCATTCAAGATCTGGAAACAGTCCCGAGCCCTCACCATCACAGCATGGCTCCTTGCCGCCATTTCCTTTGTCGCAATCGTGTGGGCAAGCTGGAGATTTGCCGCTCAAACGGTGATACCTGAGATCAACGTCTGGATGATTGTCAACGCTTTTATTGGCCTCATAGTGGTTACGGCTATAGGTGCTCTCCTTGGAAAAACCGTGTTGCGAGTCGCCCGCTGGCGCGACACTCTGATAAAAATTGGCATCGGAACGGGTATGAGCCTCGGCGGATTTCTCGTTGCACGACTCCATCTCCATTTGTTTGACCCACTGTTCCTCCGACGGGGCCGTCTGGCTAAAGTCTTAAACCAGAGTCAGGAGCTAAGCGCACCCCCCGCGGCGAAAGGACTTAGCGACACCGTATCGGACGAGTTATGAAGATTTCCCACTCACAGCTTCGCTTTATGTAGGTAAGTCGATTGAACAGATGGTAACTTCAATAATTTTCCACCTCGGTACTGCCAGGAACATCGGAGGCTAGACATTCGGTCGTATCACCCGTATGAAACAACGGCCAGACCCTTGCTTTGTCGCCATATTCAGATCCCAGGAGCCGACATGATTTACATCGCCGACCCGGTCGTTTAATTGTGCAGTCTCTCCATTGAGCTTCTCTATGCTCAATGTTAAAAGAAAATAGCAGTAAAGGAGTGTCCTCCAGGCATCCAAGTGTATCAGTCTTTCGTTTCGTCGATAGTGAGCGACGCAGTGCGGCTTTCTTTAGGAAGGCGAATAGATTGAGAGATGAAAGTAAAACTTGTACCGCGGCGTGCGGAGTAAGTAAAATGGAGTATGGCGGCACCTCGAGGATAAATAAAGATCATGTTAAATAGGCTTCCACATCTTATACGGCCGACGCTCGGCATTTCTTTCGTTCTTATATTGGTGTCGTGCGCCTACTCACAGGATCTTTCGTCGGCGCGGATCGTCAGTAAAAGCGATCCGGTGCAGATTTCCAGAGTAGCCGGTGGAAGAACCGTTCGCGTCGATGTCCAATATGGAACGCAGCTTTACCCAGGAGATGTCATCAAGACTGGATCGACTGGTAGGCTTGTGATTGGTTTGTCAGATGGCTCGCAGGCCACTATAAGCCGGAATACGATAGTTGAGATCGGCAACGTTAGCACTTCACCCCGCACGATCTTCAAAATCCTGCGTGGTAAGACCCGGATAAAGATCGAGAAGCTTGGCGGGAAGCCCAATCCCTACAGGGTGACTACACCCACCACGGTGATCTCCGTACGCGGGACCATCTTTGATGTCACAGTCCGGAGTAATGAGACGCGGGTATTTGTTATCGAGGGTGAGGTCGGCGTTTTCCGCATAGACTTCCCTGACGCTGAGGTTATACTCGTTCCCGGGCAATTCACCGAAGTAAAGGGCAAAGAGCCACCAAGAGCCCCCGCTTCTTTTAAACCGGGGAGGAACGATGAGTTTTTCAGCAATCTCCCATCGAACGCGACAGATCGTGGAAGGTTTGGAAACTCGCCAGGTTGGGAGGGCGGCTTTCCGGGTGACGCCTCGGGAAACCCGCGAGCCGGGGACCGCAATAGTGGTGGGAACCGACCAGGAGGATTGCCCGGGAACTCGGGGGCAACTCCTGCCAATAGTTCGGGCGGTACGCCAGCCAACGCGGGTCCCGGTCGGCGAGGCAAACCCTGATCCGCTGATTCCTGCGGCCTCGCCGGAGACCGCAAGGGTTTCTGAGATTGAAACAATGTCTAACGGCTCCGAAGCCCCAGTAGTAAGCGGATCGTCAGTTCCCATCCGTGTGCTGGTTGTCGATGATGACAGGGGTGCTCGACTCGCGCTCGAAGTCCCGTTGCGTCTAAGTGGATACAGCGTAACAGCCGTGGCTGATGGACTTGCCGCTCTCGAGCTCGCCAAACAAGAACCTTTCGATCTGCTTCTCACCGACGTCTACATGCCCGGAATGAACGGCCTCGAACTGGTGCAGCAATTCCGCTTAGTAAGTCCAAGAACGAAGATCATCGTGCTGACGGGACAAGGGTCTGTAACGACCGCTCTCAAGTCAGTCGAACACGGGGCTCTTGATTTCCTGGCGAAGCCTTTCGATATCGACGAGGTTCTCGCACTTGTGCACCGGGCCACTGCCGTAGAGGAAACTCCAATCGAAGACGAAAGCCGCGGACCGCAGTTCTCAGCATCAGGGATCATCGGGCACAGTCCTGAAATGGTACGTGTCTATAAACTAATCGCGTACGCAGCGCGTAGTAAGGCCACTGTTCTTATTGAGGGTGAAACCGGCACAGGTAAAGAGTTGGCGGCTCGGGCGATACATACAAACAGTGAGAGAGCACAAAACCCATTTGTCGCTGTCAACTGTAGTGCACTTACCGAGACACTGTTGGAATCAGAACTATTCGGACATGTAAAAGGCAGTTTCACCGGCGCTGATCAGGATCGGCCCGGCCTGTTCGAGGGGGCGAGCGGGGGAAGCATATTTCTTGACGAGATCGGGACGGCAGATCCCTCCCTTCAGTCAAGCCTCTTACGTGTGCTGCAGGAACAGGAGATAAGGCGCGTCGGAAGCACCCAGTCCATAAAGGTCGACGTCAGAGTGATAGCGGCCTCGAACAAGGATCTTGAAGGGCTGGTGGAGGCAGGATCGTTCCGGGCTGACCTTTACTATAGATTGAGCGTGCTGACTCTCAAAATTCCGCCGCTGCGGACGCGCGGCCGTAATGACTTAGAGCTCTTGACAACACATCTGCTGAATAAACATGCGGTCGAGTCGGGAGCCCCTCTCAGATTTTCGGAAGATGCGTTCGAGATCATCGCCGGATACATTTGGCCAGGCAACGTCCGTGAACTGGAAAATACCATACAGTACGCAATTGCGATCTGTAACGGAGATGTGATCACGATACGGGATTTGCCGCTGCACATAATCGGGAGTTCCAACCCACAAAATATCCAGCCCCGCGAAAGGCCGGTTTCGCTGACGGATGATAGGCCTACGATCGAGGAGCTTAGTAAAAGGTACGTTCGATTGATACTCGCTGAGAGCGGTGGCAACAAATCACAAGCAGCCGCGATTCTTGGCATAAACCGCCGCACTCTCTATCGGTATTTGGATGGAAGTACCGCCATCGACAAGTCTGATTCCACCCCTGCTGAGCTTACTGAATGATCACGCGCCGGCCCCAACTACGAATCCTCCGTACCCTTCTTATATGGATTGCCAGCGGTGCGGCAGTTTTTTTGGTCGGCTCTTTTGCCCCTTCTCTGTCAAATGCCTCGATCAATGTGCTCTTTCGCCTACGGGGTGAATTGCCGCCGCCCAACGATATCCTCATAGTAGCGATCGACGACCCGAGCCTGCAGGTGATCGGGAGATATCCGTGGGACAGAAGCGTAATCGCTGAGGCTTTGGACAAGATCTCATCCGGACGGCCCAAAGCCGTCGGCATCGATATTATTTTCGCTGAGGAAGCCGATCGAGGAGAGGACGATCGATTAGCTGCAGCCATTAGACAGAATGGCCGCGTCGTACTGCCAACCTTGCTCTTCGAACGGGCGGACGAAGCCGGCCAAAGCAGGGTTGATTGGTTGACGCCCATAGGGGTTCTGGATGAGGCGGTCGCATCAAAAGGTCACGTACACGCCGCGCCGGGTGTTGACGGAACCCTCAGAAGTATTCAGTTGAGCAAAGCGGACGATGAGGGCCACCGCATATGGGCATTCGGTCTCGAGACCGTTAGAGTCGCCCAAGACATTACCGGTGACCCGATCGAATCTTCCGGTCTACTTAAATTCGGCCCTCACAATATCCGTGTCTTACCAGAGGGGTCTGATCAGTCTCTTGTCGAAGGGGTATCAATAACCCGGTCGAATGAGATGCTTATTAACTACATCGGCGGCACGAACTCGATTCCCTATTTGAGCTTTGCTGACGTTTTCACAGGCAAGGTCCCGGCTGATACCTTCACTGACAAGATCGTGCTTGTAGGTGCAACGTCTCCAACGCTCGGCGACATACAGGTAACGCCTTTTATGCAGTACGTCGGGGCGGACGGCCGGCAAGGTGGACAGGCAATGCCTGGTGTCGAGGTACACGCTAATGTAATAAACACCATAAGGAACGGTTTATCACTGCAGCCGTTGGCTGAAGGTTGGAGCTATGCGCTTGTCCTGCTGATCATCCTTGTCATCACTTTGGCAGTTAAGTGGCTCGAAGGTGCCGGACAGGTTGTGGCACTTGCATCCATACTCGCTGTTATCGCATGGGGCTGCCTGATAGCCTTTGATCAGTACTTTCTGATCCTCCCTGTGCCTGAACTGCTAACAGCATTCTTTTTCGCCGCACCCCTTCTTTTGCTAGACCGCTCCCTGTCGGCAAGCCGGGATCTTGACCTTAAACTTTCCGTTCTTTCCGCAGCCCAGAAGGGGTTTTTGCAGGACGAAGACGGTAGCGAACTGCCTAGGTTTGTTCCTCATAACCTTGAGTGGAAGCTCCGCGCGGTTGACAGCATCACGACTCGCTTGCTTTCGCGGATGAGCTTCATCAACAGAGTCCTAATCGGCATGAGTGAGGGGGTCATGGTAGCAGATCTTTCGGGCCGAATTGTGTTTGTGAACCCGCCCCTCGAAGCCATTTTCGGCCAGGACCTACGTTCCAGGGACCTGATCGAGATCTTAATGTCCTGGGGCATGTTAAGTCCTGCGGAGACGGAAACGATAGGGTCTCAGGTGAAGGCGTTTGAGATAGTGCAAAAGGAAGTCGTCATCAACTCGCCCGAACATCGGAATCTTCTACTTCAGTTTTCAGCAGTCACCCCCGGCACCGAGATACCCTTAGCAACCGACATAGGAAGCGGATACAGTCCCGTGATGGGAATATTGATTCTGGTCTTTGATGTTACGAAACAAAGAGAGCTCGACCGCCTTAGAGCTGAAACTCTTCAATTCGTATCCCACGAGTTGCGTTCGCCACTTACTTCAATACAGGGACTTAGCGATGTCCTGCAAAAGTTCGACGTGTCTGCCAGCGAATCCAGAGAAATGTTGGAGACAATACACTCCGAAGCGATACGTCTCAATAAGATCATCACCCGGTTTTTGGATACGAAACGCCTTGAGTCTGGTGTGCAGGAACTGCATATCGCCGCACTCGACATCAACAAACTGCTAAGCGGCGCAATAGGGTCGGTAGCGCCGCTGGCTGCGGAAAAGGGAATCCACTTGAAACACGTAGTTAATGATGGCCTACCCATTCTCACGGGCGACGATCAGCTGTTGACACAGGCAGTTGAGAACCTCTTGTCCAATGCGGTTAAGTACAGCGATCCCGGCACCGAAGTTAAAGTTTATGCTGTGTCAGATACGCAGGAGCTGAAGATCGTTGTTAGTGACGCCGGCTTTGGCATCCCCCCTGATAAACAGGAAAGAATATTTGAAAAGTTTTACAGACTCCCCCGCGATGAATCGTCAAACGTTACAGGATCCGGGCTGGGACTATCCTTCGTCAAAGATACGGTTGAAAAGCACGGTGGCTACATTTCCGTGAACAGTGCAGTCGGTGACGGCACCATGTTTACCCTCTCATTCCCGTACGATGCAAAATTGTCTCACTCACCCGGATTCGGCAACTCAAACATGAGCAAATAAGTCTCACTATCTATCCCGCCGATACGTTGGCTCTCGCCTTACGGGATTATTCGAGGCTGTAACCCCTGTGTTTGTTATACTTACGAAATCCGTTTGCCGTTGGCATACCCCTTGCAGTAGTAACAGCGACCCGAGAAGGGAAAATACATCTCAAGGGGTGAAATTATGAAAAATAGATTAACGTTATTACTCTCCATTTTGTCTGTATTTGGTGCGATACTCATCGCGGACAGTACAGCAGTTGCTCAAGGACGAAGCGGCAATGCGGGCCGTCCAGCCAACGCCGGGCCGCCACCGAATGTCGGACGTCCGCCCAATGCGGGCCCGCCGGCAAACATCGGACGACCTGCGAATCCTGGTGTGGGCACCGGACTTGGAACTGCCAGTGAACGATCGGGCGGCCGGTCCGAAGGAGGGCTTACCACTGCTAACGAGCGCTCGAATGGCCGGTCGGCGACAGGGTTGGACCGGGCACGGCAAGGCCGCGAAAACCAGCGTCGTGCGGAGCAAGATCTCAGTGAAAATCCAGGCGCAGCCGCACTGCTCAATTCCCCGATCTCCGACTTGCGAGAGCAGTACCGCCAGTCACTGGACGCTAATCCGAGGCTGAAGTTCGGACAATTTGTTGCCGCACAGATGTTGGAACGCAATCTGAATGCACGGTTCTCAAATGTTACATCCACTGCGATTCTCGCGGATTTAGCTGAAGGCAACAGCATTGGAAGTGCGTTGAGGGCACTGGGTGTGAATTCAACTGATGCTAGGTCAGCTGAGCGTGAAGCAGCTCGAGCGATCAAGGAAAGCAAAAGAAGAAACTAGTTGTTACCGGTTCCACCCTAACATGGAACCGGTAAACTTGCGCGTAAAAGCGCATTGAAAAGGCAGCCAAAAGCTAAACCGTACCTTTGGAGAAGACTGGATCAATAGTGGCGTCTCATCACAGGCGTCACGAATGATCCATCTTGTGTCCCAAATCCAGAGCGTACAGTCGCCGCTGGCGGCTGCCTTATTTTGCCTCTAGGCGAGGACTAGCTCTTATGTTTGACCATATACCAAAGCGAGAAGATTCGACAAGCACGGAATCTGGAAATCTCCAGGGGTCTTCGATTCCTCATCTGTCCAGGCCTCGGGTACACGGCAAGTTCTTGTTCGTGGGCGACCACAAATTGTATTTGCATGGAGTGACATACGGAACCTTCGGGCTCTCGGACGGAGCTGAGTACGACAGCAATAAGGTTCATTCAGACTTCGCTCTCATGGCCCGAAATGGGGTAAACACGATTCGTGTGTACACTGTCCCCCCACTTTGGCTTCTCGACGCAGCGAGGAAGAACGGACTGTACGTTATGGTCGGCTTGCCGTGGGAGCAGCACATCGACTTTCTTAATGACGCGAAGATAACACGCTCGATCGAATTACGAGTGCGAGAGAACGTACGTGTGTGCGCCAAACACCCGGCCGTTCTGTGCTACGCCGTCGGAAACGAGATCCCGGCGCCGGTTGTCCGCTGGTTGGGGGCTGAAAGGGTGGAAGCCTTCCTGCACCGGCTTTATAAGATCGTAAAATCAGAAGACCCGGACGCCTTGGTCACATATGTGAACTACCCGTCTACTGAATATCTTGATCTCTCATTCGCAGACTTTGCCTGCTTTAACGTCTATCTTGAAGAACAGCAGGAATATGAGGCATATCTTGCTCGACTGCAAAACCTCGCTGGCGACCGTCCGCTAGTGATGGCTGAGATCGGCCTTGACAGCAGGAGAAACGGTCTTGAAGCACAGGCTAAAACTCTCGAGTGGCAGCTTAGGACTACTTTTGAATCCGGATGCGCCGGTGTCTACGTTTTCTCATGGACCGATGAATGGCATCGGGGTGGAAATGAGATCGAGGACTGGGACTTCGGCCTGACGACGCGGGGACGTGCCCCCAAGCCGGCTCTGGATATGGTACGCAAGGTATTCTCCCAGGTTCCTTTCGCTGCATCTACTGTGTTTGCGCCGGTATCTGTAGTCGTTTGCAGCTATAACGGAGCCAGTACAATCCGCGACTGTCTCGAGGGTTTGACTAGACTGGACTATCCCAATTATGAAGTTATCGTAGTAAACGACGGCTCCACGGACAATACTTCTGAGATAGCAAAGGAATATCCATTTAAATTGATCAGTACTCCCAATATGGGGCTTAGTAGCGCCCGGAATACAGGCCTGTATGCTGCGGCCGGTGAGATCGTTGCATATACGGACGACGACGCTCATCCTGATCCACATTGGCTGCAGTATCTTGCCGCTACTTTCGCTAAGACCGATCACGTGGGCGTCGGCGGCCCGAACATTGCTCCGCTTGGTGACGGCGAGATCGCAGAATGCGTTGCAAACTCTCCAGGCGGTCCTATCCACGTACTCGTCAACGACACTGAGGCAGAACATATCCCTGGATGCAACATGGCTTTCCGACGCGAGGCCTTATTGGCGATCGGTGGGTTCGATCCGCTGTATCGAACCGCCGGCGACGACGTGGACGTTTGTTGGCGTATGCATGAGAATGGCTGGACCCTCGGATTCAGCCCGGCTGCGATGGTCTGGCATCATCGGCGAAATTCGATCCGCGACTACTGGCGTCAACAGCAGGGATACGGGAAGGCCGAGGCACTGTTGGAACGCAAGTGGCCCGGCAAATACAATGCTGCCGGTCATCTCACATGGACGGGCAGGCTCTACGGGAAAGGATTGACAGAGGCATTGAGATTACGTCGAGGGCTCATTTATCAAGGCGTTTGGGGAAGCGCCCCATTTCAGGCAGTTTACCGGCCGGCTACGGGTCTTATCGCTTCACTGCCCCTAATGCCCGAATGGTATATTGTCATTTTCATCCTGGCGATACTTGTCTTCATGGGCAGTCTCTGGACGCCGCTCTTTTGGTTCACTCCTCTGCTGGTTGCAGCCGTAATAGCACCGTTGATGCAGGCGGTCTTCAGTGGGTGCAAGGCTCAGTTTATTGATGCTCCGATCAGCCGAGCCAAGGACGTAAAACTTCGTTCCATAACCGCTCTTCTCCATATCCTTCAACCCCTTGCCCGCCTCAAAGGGCGGCTGCAGCATGGCCTGAACCCTTGGCGGCGGCCGGGCAAAAATTTCTTCATCTTGCCGGTTCCCCGAAGTCTAACATTTTGGGTCGGGGTATGGAGTGACCCAGCGAAGAGGCTGGCAGACATCGAAACTGCCGTGCAGTCAGTTGGTGCCGTTGTTCGCCGAAACGGTGAATTTGACGATAGATGGGATCTTTATATTCGAGGTGGGATGTTTGGCGGGACCAGGCTTTACAGTCTAGTCGAGGAGCACGGCCAGGGCTCACAGGTTGTTCGCTTCCGAATCCGGTCCAAGGGTTCGCTGTTCTTCCTGGCGGCAGTCACCATCTTAGGAGTGTTGAGCCTGTTGGCTTTGTTCGACGGACAGATCGCCGTTGCCGCGACCACTGGAGCGTTCGTCCTGGGAATACTAGCTCGGGGAGTTATGGAAGCGGGAAATACTGCGGCAACAATTATGCAAGCAGTAGAGCTCGTTCGCACATCTGAGAATGGAATCATCATTGGGCGTGAAAAGAAGGCCGTTGAGAGGAAGTCTGAAAATACCGATGTTGCATTTGGCAACAGGGAGACCAGGACCGGAGCCCGGCAAAGTCTCTAGCACTTAGAATCGATGACGCAGGATCTTAACCGAAAACTATTAGTGTCGTTCTTATTCCTCCTGGCTGCGATAGGACAAATTGCAGCGCAGACGGTCGATACGGCACGTCTCGAAGGCATCGTCCTTGACGAGAATAATGCCGCAGTGCCGGGAGCCATTCTTACGATCAAACGCGGCGAGGAAACTCTGTTCACCACGACATCAGGAGCGACTGGACGCTATGTCTTTCCGGCGCTCCAAGGCGGAATTTATCGGCTCGTAGTTACTGCGTCGGGATTCGCGGAGGCATCAGAGACAGTCGAGCTGACGCGCGACACTAGACTCGACTTGAAGTTAAGGATCACCTTCACCGAGCGGGTGGATGTAGAGGCAAAAGGCGAAAACCTCACAGCTATCTTGCTTACGGGCAATAGGCTTAAGGCATTACCGGCAGACCCCCGGCTGCTCCTGCAGCGGCTGCAGCGGCTGGCCGGCGCAAGCGGGGCACCGGATAGCCTGTCCGTCTATGTTGATGGATTCCGCGAAGATGGGAAATTGCCGCCAAAGGAAGTGATCTCGGCCATTCTAATAAACGCCGACCCTTTTTCAGCCCAGTTTCCCGAACCAGGTAAATCCCGTGTTGAGATCATTACCAAGCCCGCTACTGAGCGCGTGAGGGGCGAGATCAATTACTACTTCAGCGACGAAGGCTTTAATGCCCGGAACGCGTTTGCCTCGACGCGAGCACCATTTCAGATCCGAAACTACAGCGGAGCCGTCAGCATCCCCCTTATCCCCGCTAAATGGGGACTGTTCGGGGAGTTTTCACGTAATGAGACAGATGATAACGCTGTCATCAATGCTCAAGTGCTAAATGCTGCAACACTGATGCCTGAGCCGTATAGGTCAACGGTTATCGCACCAATCGCAGGAACCAGTGCCTCAATACGATCAAGCCGTTTGTTCCGAACTGGCCACACTTTCGATGTCAGATACTTGTTCTCGAAAGAAACAGCAGTAAATCAGGGCTTGCAAGGCGGTTTCGACTTGCCGGAGCGTTCGTACAGGCGATCTTGGCTAGGCAACACTATCCGAGCTTCGCTGATATCTACCTTTGGGGAAAAAATGCTAAACGAGGCCCGCGTGAGCTGGGGCCGGGGCCATTCCTCCATCAGTGCCGACGGAACGGGCTACGCAGTTATCGTCCCTGGCGCTTTTAATGCCGGGGGCAATCAAGACACTCTTTTTCTCGAGGATGCAACATGGAACTTCGGGATCGAGAACAACGTAACGCGAGTTTCCGGCAGACACATTCTAAAGGCCGGGGGATCTTTTGCGGCTGTGAGTATAGAGAACACGGATAGGTCCAACTTCGGCGGGACGTTCACCTTCGGAACAGATTTCGAGCGGGGGCCTACAGGATTTCCGCTGCCGAACGGATCGTATATATGGGCTCTCGATAGTTACAGATATTCGGTTCAGCGACGTCCGGGTTACCGTCCCGAACAGTTCGTCATCAATCAGGGTGATCCGTTCATTCGTTTAAAGCAGGCTAATGTCGGATTGTTTGCCCAAGACGACTTGAAGATCTCGGATCGGCTGACCCTAACCTTTGGATTGCGTGGGGAATATCAGACGAACTTAAACGGAAAGGTTGACGCCGCCCCCCGCATCGGAGTCGCATTCAGGCCCTTTCGAGACATTCCCGGAGTTCTAAGGATCGGCGCAGGTGTCTTTTATTCGAGAGTGGATCCAGGCATAACGATCGACGAACTCCGGTTTGACGGTGTTAGGCAGGAGGAACTGGTGATTATACGGCCGCCGTTTTTTCCTGTCGTGCCGCCGGAGTTCAACAGAGCTACGGTTCAGTCGACCTTGCGGCCGAAATCACCGGATCTGCGTAGTCCTGCTATCTATATAACGAAGGCAAGTTATGAGCAGCCTTGGCGCGGGCTAACTGCTGG
>JBGSXN010000164.1:0-11941 GCA_041751355.1 Pyrinomonadaceae bacterium | reverse complement strand
TCGAAAAACCCGCTGCCGTCGAAATGTTCGTGTTGGTAACGTATGGTGTTGACGACATCCTCGAGATCCGGGATCGCCGCGATAGTTCTCAAGCCCGCCTCGTAGCTGCTCTTGAGCAGCCGAAACTGGTCGGAGGTAAGGACTTGTTTTTTGAAGTTGATCTCGAACGGCAGTCGAAGGTGGGGTATGTCGTGAAGATACGCGGCATGGATCAGATTTTCCAACTCTCGTGGGCCGAGATCCAGTTGCTCGCCGATCCGAACAGCGAATTCAGCGGTACGACGTGCGTGATCGGCGTGTTCGGGCTGACGCGGGGTGATCACGTTGCGGAGAGCAGAAACCGTTCCACGCACCGTCCGTTCGAGACGTTCCACAAGACGCTCATTCTCCTGTTTAAGCAAGTGCCGATTTTTGGTGACGTGGTAATGTTCGATTGCGCGACGAACGTTTTGCCCGAGATCGGCATTGACCCACGGTTTGGTTATATATTTATAAACGACACCTGAATTTATCGCCTCGACCAGGTCGCCGACATCGGTATAGCCGGTTAAGATTATCCTGACCGTCTGCTGTCTCATCTCGGCTGCTTTTTTCAGAAACTCAATTCCGGACATGCCGGGCATCCGCTGGTCTGAGATTATCAGCGCCACGTCATGGCGGCTGAGCAGTTCGAGGCCATCTATGCCTGTCTCCGCCGTGATCACGTCGTAGTCCGTTCGGAATAGTCGTTCGAGCATCCTTAGATTTGCAGTTTCGTCATCAACGATCAGTATTTTGTATTTCATAATTCTATCTTTCGGTATAGCAGTCAATTGATTTTTGGTTGCTTTCGGGTTCAAAGTGTCTGGGCAGCGTAACCTTAAATGTCGTTCCTTCGCCCAAGGTGGTATTGACCTTGATCGTGCCGCCATGTCGCTCAATAATGCCGAATGAGATCGATAGCCCGAGACCGGTTCCTTCGCCTACAGCTTTTGTTGTATAAAAAGGGTCAAATATGCGGTTCACATGCTGGACGGCAATTCCGCAGCCGGTATCTGCAATTTCAACATGTACATGGTCCTCGTCGGCCGACGTAGTTATGGTCACCTTGCCGCTTTGCGAACGGACCGCCTGGGCAGCGTTTACAAGCAGATTCATCCATACCTGGTTGAGCTGGCTCGCGAACACCCAGACAGGCGGAATCTCACCGTAGTTTCGAAGCAACTGAATCTGCCCGGACGAAAAATATCGGGATGAAAGCCTGACGGTCGCATCGAGTCCCTCGTGAATGTCGGTTTCTTTATATTCGGCCTCATCGAGCCTCGAAAACGTTCGGAGGTTTTGCACAATGTCCCTGATCCGGTCCGCCCCATCGCGGCAATCACGGATGATCGACGCAATCTCATCAATGACACCCGGGTAGGCGACTTCGCCTTTGATCCGCTGTATCGACGCCGCATTTGAGCCGGTGCCGCACTCTTCGTCATAAGTTTTGATCAAACGTACCAAATCATCCGTGTATTGCCCAAGCATTTCAAGATTGGCGGCAACAAAGCCGACCGGGTTATTCAGCTCATGAGCGACCCCAGCGGCCAACTTGCCGAGCGATGCCATTTTTTCACTTTGAACAACCTGTGCCTGAAGCCTTTCGAGTTGGTTCTTTCGGCTGTGGAGCTCTTCGTTTCGCCGTTCAAGTTCGATCTTATATTTGCGCTCATTAAGCACCAGATTGCGTCGTTCAAGGGCCCGTTCAACCGTTATAGACAGCACATCTAATTCGCACGGTTTTATCAGATAATCGAAAGCGCCCAGGCGCAGCGCATCGAGCACTCGTTGGGGACGGTCTACACCCGAGACCATGATTACTGCGACGCCGGGATAGTCTTCGTTTATCTTGCGAAGCAATTCGATCCCGGACATGCCGGGCATGATAATGTCTGATATGACTACCGCGTACTCCGCCAATTTCAGTTCGACGACCGCTTCATCAAACGATCCGGCCTCAACGCAGTCATATTTATCGGAAAGGTAATTGGAGAACATCCCCCGGACAAGCTTGGAGTCATCGACGAGCAGCAGACGCTCGCGAGCCCCCGTCGCTGAAAACGGCTCTCCATAGATCTCTGGACGTGGAAGTGTTTTTAAACTGTGCACCTGGTATTTGTCGGCAACGGTCGCTTCGAAAGCGGGCGAATATGCGAACACCATTGCCAGAGCAACTGCCGCTCCAAAGGTCGCGAAGCTCGATTTCAATCAGATGCAGTGTTTACGTAAGATCTATTATCAGCAGTCAACGATCCGACCAGTTTAGTGTGGCGTTTATCCCGCCCTTTTTGCCTAGTCTAGCCGGTAAAACCTCAAGGTTTAGCTCGATCTCGAGCCTTTGTTTATTACACCTCACCCCACTCATGCACAGAAAGATAATGAGCCGTGGGTGTTGAGATAAGAATCCTTTTTGTATACTGAACAAACAGATCCAAACTTTAGAAAATAAAAAACATTTCGAGAACAATCATGAGAAATAAAACGCTTCTTTTGCCGGCATTTGTACTACTGACGTTGGGCTTTTCCGCGTGCGGCGATGCCTTGACTGTCACGTCAAATCACTCAGCTCATAACATCGCCAACGCTACAAATTCCGCGCCGATAAATTCGCCCCCAACGGCCGCCCCATCGCCAACAGCGAGTAACACTTCAAGCCCAACGCCCGATAATTCTGATAAAGATGAGATTGAGGGAGAACTACAGGTCGGCAAGACCGAGTCTGTAATCTTATATGTAGGTATGGAAAGCGGGGATTATGCCGCGTATTGCTTTACGAACGAATCGGCCGCGGGCCGCGCCATTCTCGCGGCATGCAAAAATAAACAGCAGTGCCAGGTTAGCGGAAGCGTCGATCATGAAGCAGGATGCAAGGTGCCGGGCCTGGAAGCAACCCTCTCCGCAAGCGGAAGGATCATCACCGTCGGATCAGTGAGATCGATCGGGCCCAGAAAATAAACACGGCAAGAAATAAATATTTATTGGAAGCAAAACGATACTCAAGCTTTGTCGGGGCCATTCGGTTTCCAAACGGCCCGACCGACAAACTTACTAAGATACTCTACGAAAGAAATCCAAGGTATTGCAAAAGAATGCCTAAGTACCAATACGACCGCTTAACCGTGTCATGCCTCAATCCTGTGGATTTTGATCTCGAAACCGAGCTATATAAGGCGGCATAGTGTTATGCCGAAGGCGTTAAGTCCAAAGCCTCGACAATGCGCGTGAAAGGAATCTGCGCCGTTTCGTTGACCTCTTTGACAAGGTCAGCGTTGTCAGCCTCAAAAAGACACATACAACTAGCTTCATTCGGCACGAAAGTAGTGCGAATATAGCGCACATTTTTCCCTTCTGCCGTAAATTGCTCGCCTGTTTCAATAGCGGCTCGTTGCGCGGCGGCAAGTTGCTCCATTGTGATGCCGGGTAATTCTCGTTCGACCATATAGACTGCCATATCTATTCTCCTTTGAGTTCAAGTTTCCTAATGCTAGAGATGCTTCCAAAAGTTTTTATTCTAATTCGCGACTCAAGTCAATAACGCAATCGATATTCAAAATCTAAGCCCCGTTATACTTGGTTCTAATTTTTTTTTCCCGTGTCTTCCGTGGCTGGACTTGAATCCCAGGCCACGGAAGACACGGAAAAAGCACGGAAGCATTGCGTTTTGGGCGTTTTTTCCAATATTACTTCGGCGCCACAGCCCCTACTCTAAAGCTCAGTTCCGGGCTAAATCTCACAACGTAGCGTTCAACATTGACGAGTACGCCGGCGGGAAGTTTCGCGTACATCTTGTCGCCCGCTTCTTTGGTCATCACTCGATAGACAGGCGGGCCTTTTTCCAGTTCCGCCATATTTGCATGCATTACCAGAGTGATGTATTCATTCGCATTGCCTCCGAGACCCATCTGCGAAACCAGATAGCCAGGTACCTTTGCCTGACGCATTACGGGTAGCAGATCGGCCTTCACCCAAGCTTCCAGCTCCGCGTTTCGGCCCTGTGCGGCGGTTGCATGCGTCACGACTGCAACACCCGGCGTACGAGTTCCTTCGCCGTCATAACTAAGGTCAGGCCTTGTGTTTATCTGCATCCGCTTTACGCTGTTAATCATACTTCGCGATTTCGCGCTCCAAGCGGCGTTGCCCTCTTTGCCGAGAGCGCGCTCGATTGGGCCGGTCCCGTCGAACATGGCAAAGTTCTCGATCGGCTCGACATAGACGTACTCGAAGGAGTTTCCGAACATCGCGGTTTTCCAAGCGTCGCGCCATTTTGTGCCGGCCTTCTGCAGCGCGGGGTTTGTTTCGTTTTTCACGAACTTCTCGTATTCATCGACCTTGTCCGGCTTAACGTTGACGATAGTCACCATAAGCCGCTCGCTCTGTCTGACGGTTTGGGCGAGAAGCGTCTCGATCCCCGCTACACTTATTATCATGAGCACCGCGGCGGCAGCACCGACCATTTTCACTCTTGTTAGCATTTTGTATCCCATTTCGATATTCCTCCAAAACAAATGCGTTTTCGCAGCGTGGAAGCCATCACGAGCGGGGCGCTCATCGCATGCGACGAGCGCGTTCCGATCGACTAGTTAGACGAATCCCCTGGTTAGATGGGACACAGTCTATCTTCAATCCAGGCAGAAATCAACCCGTTTCTTGGGCCTGCATCTGATCAAAGAAGCTTCAGCCAGAGATAGGGGTAAGACACCGCGAAAGGAGACACTTGCCCTGATTGCAAGGTTTCAAAAGGAGGGCACACTATAGGCTCACAAAATCAAAAAAGGCGATCCAAACGATTGCCTTTAATTCTTTCTAAACCCCTGTAGTTATCAACTTTAGATTGGAGGCGGCGATCGGAATCGAACCGATGAATAAAGGTTTTGCAGACCTCTGCCTTACCACTTGGCTACGCCGCCCTGTGAAAAGTATAAAGGAGAAAGGATAAGGGATAAAGGTAAAGCCATTTACTTTATCCTTTCTCCATTATCCTTTCTCCTTTCAAACTGGAGCGGGAGACGAGGGTCGAACTCGCGACTTCGACCTTGGCAAGGTCGCGCTCTACCACTGAGCTACTCCCGCATGGCAAGTGACAATTTTACCCTGTGACCGAAAATTGTCAAGTTAACTTTGGTCGACGGACGGAGTTATGGGATTGAGTCCACAGGGCTATTTACTGACCGACCGTGACGTTTTTAATAAAGCTCCAATCCCCGCTCGGGCTGACCTTGATATTTCCGATGCGCTTGTTCGAGACGACCATGTTGGCGGGGTACCATAGCGGCAAAAGCGGGAGGTCGTTGCTGATCGCCGCCCACGTCCGCATGTACAGGTCTTTTGCCAACTCGCGATCGAGCGCATTGACAGCCTCTTCCACATTCTTGTCGACATTTGGATTGACATACCGGCTGCGATTGCAGCACGAAACAGAGCCGCCGGGAATCTTTGTGGAACTGAACAGGTCACGTAAAAAAATAGGGTCCTGGTTACCACCCACCCAGATTCCTGTAAACATCATAAATTGCCCTTGTGCGAGCTGCTGGCGGATCGTATTGACCTCGAGCGTCTCGATCTGGACATTCAGGCCGATGTCGCTCAAAGCACTCTGGATCACTTGAGAATACTGGTTGACCGCGGCGCTGCCTGATCCGTATTTGAATACAACGGGCTCGTTCTTATATCCGGCTTCCGCCAGAAGCTCCTTTGCCCGCGCCGGATCGTAAGTGTACTGCGTGCCGGACGAATAAGCCCACGATTGCGGCGGCAGGATCGAATGGGCAACTTTTGCCTGGTTGAAGAGCAGTTCGGAAACGATCTTTTCACGGTCGATGGCGTAACCGATAGCCTGACGGATCTTCACGTTATTTAGCGGCTCCGACTGGGTATTAAATACAAGATACTGGATGTTGGAACCATCGAACTTATCGACATTGAGAGCCGAGTTTGACTCCATCGATTTAAGAGTGTCCGGCGGAAGGTTAGAGGGTAGCGGAGCGATGTCGACGCCGCCGGTTTGCAGTTCGGCCTGAAGGGAATTGGCGTCGGTCACCGTTTTGACTCGCAGCTTCAAAATATTTGGGGGCCCGTCCCAATATTCTTCATTCGCTTCCAGTTCGACAACATTTTGCATCCCGTCGAACGAGACAAACTTGAAAGGCCCCGAACCGACCGGCTGGTCTTTTTGCTGCGCGACCGTTCCCTCGGGAATTATTGGGATCGCAACCAAATTCGATAACAACTGGTTCCTTAACGCAGGCCTGGCGACCCGGAAAACAACAGTTTTGGGATCGGGCGTTTCAAGTGAGACGATGTGAGGCACTCGTTTAGTCTTTACCTCAGCCGCTTTTTTCGTGTTATCAGTTGATTGGACCGCCGGGGCCGATGAGGGCGATTCGGGCACTGTATCGAAAAAAGCCCCGGATTTGAAACCGTTGCTCTTGAAAAGTTCGTCGAAAGTATACTTAACATCGGCCGATGTAAATTCGTTGCCGTTATGAAATTTCACGTCCTCCCGCAAGATGAAAGTAACCGTCATTCCGTCCTCAGAGGAACGGATCTCGCTTGCTAGCTCGCCGACATAGTCGAAATTCTCATCTTTTTTGACCAGTGTATTAAACATCAGGTTTCGAACCCGTTCAGCCGCAACATCTGAGGATGTCGAGGTCAATGTGTCAAATGCCGAAAATTTCTCAGACAGCGCCACAGTCACATATGAAGCGTCACGGCGTCGGCATGTTGAAGCGGTAACAAAAAAAGAAAGGATGATTAATACGAGTATTAATTTACGCAAAATGGTCGGTCCTCCTTAACTGCGGTTGGATCGCTCTGCTAGTTTGGCGATCTGCATAGACAGGCCTGCGAGCCTGGAGCGGTCGAATGGGAGAGGGTCTGTAAGCTGATCTTTTACTTTAGAAATACGGTCCAGCGATGCATTGATCCGGTTTATATCTATCTCACCTTTTTTTACAGCCGTTAGGACCGCCCTGTATCCATCCCGTATGGCGACGGGATCGGCACAAATAGCGAGCATATCGACGCCAGCGGAAATGGCCCTTTTACAGGCGTCATCTACGCCGTAATTTTTAACGATTGCTCCCATTTCCAGATCGTCTGTGATCACGAGGCCGTCAAACTGAAGTTCATCGCGAAGCAGCCGTGTTACGAAGTTGTAACTCAATGAAGACGGTAAAAGTTTGCCATTTTGATCAATTTCCTGCAAGGCGGCCGCAGGAAATGCCGCGTGGGCAACCATGACGGCATTAACATTTCCGGACGAGATCAGGCGTTGATAAGGAAACAGGTCCGTTGATCGGAGTTCATCCTCGGTGATCCCAACCTCGGGGAGGTCCTCGTGAGAATCGACCTGCGAAGCCCCGATCCCGGGAAAATGTTTGAGACAACCTAAGATGCCGTTGTCCTGCAGCGAATTTAGAAATGCCCCAGCCCAATCGGCTGCGTCTTCTTTCGAGCTTCCGAACGTGCGCGATATGAGCCCGTTAGAGTGGCCGCGGCGATCCTCGCTGATCACATCGACAACAGGGGCGAAATCCATATTGATCCCGAGATTAAGCAGCGATTCGCCAATGATCGCCCCCAATTCAGCGGCATCGTCCGCACACTTGATCTGGCTCGCGGCCGGCATTGGAGTCAACACACGTCTGAGGCGATCGACGAGGCCGCCTTCCTGGTCAACGGCGATAATAGGCTTCGTCAACAAACTCCGCAGCCCGTCTGTCAGTTCACGGGTCTGGCCAGCCTCACGGATATTCCGTGCGAAGAGACATATTCCGCCTGGAGCGATCTCGTCGAGCAGGACTCTTGTCACGGGATCGATCTCGGGACCCGAAATTCCGATCACAAAAAGTTGGCCGACCTTTTGTTCTAAACTCAAGGCTTGAAATTTGTCTGTCATGGAAAAGTAGGGGCGGAAATCAAAAATTGAGTGTATCAGGCGAATGAATTTAATAGAAGCGTTACCGATATGAACGCTCCATAATTGAGTCGACGGCGGTAAGAATGAGAATTGCAAATTTCCCACAGTTGGGCTATTAATTCATTGCCATCATCTATCTTGAAGACCATGTGTTTCAGAAGTTCGATCCCGTTTCTCTTTCTCCTATTGTGCAGTTTATTTCTCGGCACGACTGCCAGCGGACAGAATAACTGTGCCGGCAGTCTCGCACTAACCGAAGCGGGATGCCCGGGCGACGACAATTCTCCGGCGGAGAAAGCATTGATTGACCAGGTCAACCAGTATCGACGGGCACACGGAAAGTCCGCATTGCGTATTTCGGCCCCGCTTAGCTTGGTCGCGAATCGACGCCTGCTCGATCTTAGCCATAATCTAAAAAAGCTCACACATAGCTGGAGCAACTGCTCGTACGATCTGAAAGACGAGAAAACCTGGCACTGCGTTCTTGATGCCCCGCGACGGTTGAAGTCCGGGTATAAGGGCAAGGGTTTCGAGACGCTTTTCCGCACAACAACTGGCACGGCGGAACCCGCCAAAGCATTGGAATCATGGAAAAAAAGCAGTCTTCATAACTCGATCATATTAAACCTTGATGGTTTTAAGGACATGGTTTGGGAAGAGATCGGCGTTGCGATCGACGGCCAGTATGCGGCTCTTTGGTTCGGGTCGCCCGAAATCAGAAAACCCAAATTAGGCGCGGGAAATCTCGGTCTCGGAGTTTCTTACGACGAGGCAGTATCCGGTCTCTCAAGGTCGCTCGCAATCAAACTTGCTTCGTCGAATGTTGACAGCAATCGCTGGTCCGGCACATCCCCTGACAAAAACTTTACATTGGATATATACGGAACTTCAAAAGAGATAAATGAAGCGAATATCGACGTAATTATGAAACTAGGCTCCGATTCGAAGTTGCCTGCCGCCGCCAGACAAAGTGCGGGCGTCCTGCTCGGAAACATTTTTCCCGAATGGAACGACATCGAGGCGTGGCTTGAACAATCTGTGGCGGCAGTTTCGTCGAACCCGACGGCTATGAAAGCCAAGGTTATTCGAAAGATCAACGTAGAAATAAAGGCCGAGGGACGTTCAGGTATTAAATTGCTTATCCGCCCCCAGGGACGGGCGACTGCGTATGAAGTCTACTGATCCCAATTCAAACGATCTTCTGTTTCAGGTCCAAGAGAAGCTGTCTCGCTTGATCGTCCGTCAGGGCATTAACGTCAACACTGCGAAGCGAATCTATCGCAGTCTCGTTGTTGACCGCGAAAAGGGAATATTGGGCTGCGATCCGGCCGCCGGCCGCCTTTGCCAGACCCTCTTTCCGTTCCTCTGAAAAAACGGCGAGTTCGTATTTTTCGAGTTTTTCGAGTACGTTTTTTGCCCGTTCGATCACTGGCTGCGGCAGTCCGGCGAGCTTTGCGACGGCAATTCCGTACGATTTCGAAGCTTTGCCGGCTTGAAGCTTGTGAAGGAAAACGACATTCCCAACACGTTCGGCGGCCGTAATCTGATAATTCTTGGCGCCCGGAAGGTTTTCTGCGAGTTCCGTGAGTTCATGATAATGGGTCGCAAACAGGGTCTTAGCGGAATGAGCGGGTGAGTTGTGCAGATACTCGGCAACCGCCCAGGCGATCGAGAGCCCATCAAACGTAGATGTCCCGCGTCCGATCTCATCGAGCAGCACCAGGCTGCGGGGCGTCGCATTGTGAAGTATCTCGGCTGTTTCGGTCATCTCGACCATGAAAGTCGAGCGGCCCGATGCCAGATCATCCGAGGCTCCGACCCGTGTCCAGATCCTGTCCAATATCGGCAATCTGGCTGCAGTTGCCGGCACGAATGAGCCGATCTGCGCAAGGATCTGAATAATCGCCGTTTGCCGCAGGACAGTCGATTTTCCGCCCATGTTAGCTCCGGTTATCACGAGCATGCGGTCAGTCGAGTTATTCATTAAAATGTCGTTGGGAACGAACGAACCGCCGAGCGATACCTCGACAACCGGATGGCGGCCGTTTTTAACTTCGATCTCATCGCCATCGTGGAGCACGGGACAGGCGAAATTTCGCCGGGCCGCTGTTTCGGCTAAAGCACATAGGGAATCCAAAGTGGCAAGTGCTCTCGCGGTTGACTGCAGCTTCCGGGTTTCCGCACAAACCTCGTCGCGGACACGCTTAAAGATCTCTGTTTCTAACTGAAGGATCTTTTCGTCAGCACCGAGAACCTTTTCTTCCCATTCTTTAAGCTGCGGCGTTATATAACGTTCGGCATTTGTTAAAGTTTGTCGTCGCTGATAATCGTCGGGAACGCGCGAGATATTTCCTTTTGAGACCTCGATATAATAACCAAACACATTATTAAACCTGATCTTGAGGTTGGCTATCCCGGTCCGCTCGCGTTCCTTTTCTTCGAATGCGGCGATCACTTGTTTGGCGGATGTCGATATACCGCGAAGCTCATCAAGTTCGGCATCGAACCCAGTCCGAATTACACCGCCATCCGCCGGGTTCACCGGCGGCTCATCGGAGATAGACCGGTCAATGAGATCGCTGATCTCTGGCAATTCGAATATATTTTCAGACAGGACCTGAAGCAGAAGGGACGAACAATCCGACAATACAGCGTTGATCTCAGGCCCCTGACCGATTGATTGACGAAGTGCGATGAGGTCGCGCGGCGTTGCCGTTCCCAGATTAAGACGCCCGATCACGCGTTCCAGGTCGCTGACCTTCTTGAGCAGAAACCTCAGCTTCTCGCGCATTATCGAATCCATCAGCTCCGTGACCGAGACAAGTCGGGTCTGGATCTCACTGCGTTTTAGCGAGGGCCGCAGAAGCCACTGTTTTAGCAGCCGTGATCCCATTCCGGTGACACTCTCGTCAATGTGCCCAAAAAGCGTGTTCTTAGTCTTCTCTCCGCGCGATTCAAATATCTCAAGGTTTCGAAGAGTTACTGCGTCGAGCACCATATAGTCGGTAGATTCAAAATAATCTATTTCCGATATGTGCCCCGCTGCCGTCCTCTGCGTATCACGGGCATACCTGAGACAGGCACCCGCCGCGCCGATCGCCGCGTATTTACCATCAAGGCCAAAACCAGACAGTTCTCGAACGCCGAGCTGCGATCTGATCAGCCTTGACGCCTCTTCTCTATCGAAATGCTCGTCGTCGACGGGCGTCAAAGTGATCGAAGCAAATTCAGCATTTTGTGCGCTGCCTTGATCAAATAGTGTCGAGTTCTCTGCGGGTCTTCCAAAGGCCGGGCCGAGGACACGTTCCATCGTTCGGGGAAACAAAAGTTCGCGAGGTGAAAAGGCCCGTATCTCATCGCAGATCTTTTCAAATGCTCCGGCCCCGGCAATCTCCGTTGAGAGAAAATGCCCCGATGATGTTTCAAGAAAGGCCGCTCCAAAAACGTCTCCGCTGCCGCAGATAGCTGCCAGATAAACCGATTCTTTCGACTCGATAAGCTGGGGATCTATCGCCGTGCCCGGCGTGATCACGCGGACGACCTCACGCTTGACAAGCTTTGTCCCTTTCCCCGGAACCTCTGTCTGGTCGCATATCGCCACTCGGTATCCCTTTCGAACCAGGCGGGCGATGTAATTTGAAGCAGCGTGATGAGGCACGCCGCACATCGGAATGGGGTTCGGCGAATCTTTTTGCCGTGCTGTTAAAGTAATTTCCAACTCGCGCGAGCCAACGATGGCGTCCTCGTTGAACATCTCATAGAAATCACCGAGCCGGAAAAACAGGATCGTTCCGGGATATTGTTTCTTGATCTCGAGGTATTGCCGAAGCATCGGCGTCGCGGTTTCCATCGGTAGAGTTGCGTGAATCAGAGTGTAGCTAAATTCGCTGCGGTTGCAAAACTTGTGTTTCCAATGAAGTATGCATTTGGTATGATTTACGATTGCAAGCGGACAGCAGAGGGGCGGCACATTCAAACTTCGAATCCTCTAAAAAG
>JBGSXN010000163.1:0-3134 GCA_041751355.1 Pyrinomonadaceae bacterium | reverse complement strand
TCCTCGGACCGGCAGCCGCCACCGTTTCGATCACCGGCCGAGTGCTGACATCCGACGGCAAGGGGCTTCGCAACGCCCAGGTCACGTTAACCGACTCAGACGGAACGCAGCGGACCGTGACGACAAGCTCGCTCGGCTACTACCGCTTCGAGGCAGTCGCCCCAGGCCGCGAGTACCGCGTCGCCGCCTCATCCAAACGCTTCCGCTTTTCGTCGCGTGTGCTCCAGGTCTTTGACACACTCTCCGATGTCGATTTTGTGGGACTGGAATGACAAGTCGATAGTTGCAACCTTTGTCGGAGGCCGTGATACGATATTCATTTCGCTAAGAAGGGTTTATGAATATCGGCATCACGGTCTATCCAACATACGGCGGCAGCGGGATCGTCGGGTCTGAGCTTGGCCGCGATCTGGCTGATCGCGGGCATAACGTTCATTTTATCTCGTCGTTTTTGCCGACGCGCCTTACCGAACTAAGCGAACGCATTCACTTTCACGAAGTCGAAATGATGTCGTATCCGCTGTTTGAACATCAGCCTTATGACCTCGCTCTTGCGACCAAGATGGCAACGGTTGCCCGGGCCGAAAAACTCGATCTGCTGCATGTGCATTACGCGATCCCGCATTCGATCTCGGCGATTCTGGCACGCGAATCGATCAAGCAAAAACGCTATGTGCCGGTCATCACCACGCTGCACGGAACCGACATCACACTCGTCGGGGCGGACCGGTCGTACCTGCCGATCACGCGATATGGCCTGCAGCAATCTGACGGCGTGACAGCGGTTTCGAAATTTCTGAAGCAGGCGACGATCGAGACATTCGATTTTGACGAGATCGAGGTCATACCAAACTTCATTTGCGAAAAGCACTACAGGCGTCTCGAAGATTCCCCGCTAAGAGCTGAGCACAGCCCCAATGGCGAGCGGCTGCTCGTCCACGTTTCAAATTTTCGAGCTGTAAAGCGGCCGGCCGATTGTGTCGAGATACTCGCCAAGGTTCGTGCCGCGGGCGAGAATGCCCGGCTCATTATGGTCGGCGACGGGCCTGAGCTGTCGGCGGTTACCTATCGCGCAGAACAGCTGGGAATGAATGGTTCCGTCGTGTTTGTCGGCAAACAGGCGAATATCTCGGATTATCTCGGCATAGCCGACATCTTCCTGTTGCCCTCGGAACTCGAATCTTTCGGCCTTGCCGCCCTCGAGGCCCAGGCATGCGAGGTGCCCGTCATAGCGACCCGCATTGGCGGAATTCCCGAGGTCGTAAATGACGGCGAAAGCGGGTTCTTGAGCGATGTTAAGGACGTCGAAAAGATGAGCAAGGACACGCTGATGCTGCTTCGTGATGATGGCCTCCGCCGAACTTTCGGCGAGAAGGGCCGTGAGCTTGCGGTTCAGCGGTATTCCACTTCAAGGATCATTCCCCAGTATATTGCCTTCTACGAAAAAATCGTTCAAAAGGCGAATGCAGCGGCCGCATAAAAAACTTCTGTTTTCTACCGTTTGATGAGTAAAACCAACAAGCTATTATTTTTCTTAGGGGGCATGTTCTTTCTCGGACTGGCTGGCTTGCTGGGTCTGTTCGAATTGCGTGCAATCCTCGACCCAGTCGGCACAAAAATGACAGATGACGCCGATCCGTTTGGCGATCCTTACATCCCTTTATATGTGCATTTTATTTGGATTTTCTTCATCGTCGGGTTCACCGCGATCGCTGTCTGGATGTTGAAGAAGGTCGGCTAACTGCATTTCCCGCCAAAATGATCAAGCGTTACATGCACAACCGGGAGCGGCATTTCGCGATGCTTAATGATAATCGCGTCGTGCAGCCGTTCGAGTGGGGGTTCGAATACATCGGTGGCAATCCGGATAACGAAGAGCCTCATGACCTGTTTTCGCGATACGCGGCTGAAACAGTGAAAAACAGTGATGAATTTTTCTTTTCGCCCGAGTTCGAGAGATACCAGTTCACTTCGTCGGATGGAGACCGTCCGATCGTAACCTGGACCAGCGGCGTCGAAACAACATCGGTCGAGAACAATACTGCTTACGCGACTTACTTTCCGTCTATAAACCAAAAGTCTGCCGTTATCGTCTTGCCGCATTGGAATGCGAAGGCCGGCACCTATTTCGATCTTTGCAAGCTGTTCAATAAGCTCGGATTCTCAGCTCTCAGGCTGACGCTTCCGTATCACGAAGAGCGAATGCCGCCCGAGCTCGAGCGGGCCGAATACCTCGTCGCGCCTAACGTGGGACGCACTTTGCAGAGCCTGAGACAGTCTGTCGTCGATACGCGGTCGGCTGTTAAATGGCTGAAACAGGGGGGTTACGACAAAATCGGTATCGTTGGCACCAGCATCGGCTCATGCGTAGGCTTTTTTGCCTTTACCCATGATATGTATATCGACGCGGCAGTCTTTAATCATGTCTCGGGCTATCCGGCCGACGTCGTCTGGCGTGGCCTTTCGACCTATCATGTAAGAGAGAGCTTCGGCGATAATCTTACTCTTGACGAGCTTCGCGAATACTGGCTGCCGATCTCGCCGATGTCGTATCTCGAGAGGCTGGCCAAGCTCCCGCCTCGTCCGCAGCGATATATCTACACACTTTTCGACCTCAGCTTTCCCGTCGACCTCTCACGCGACGTGATTCGCGAACTAAAACGTCTGGGCATCAAACACAGCCGCGCCGCCATCCCTTGCGGGCATTACACCTTGGGCGAAAAGCCGTGGGTTTATATGGACGCTTTTAAAATAGTTTCTTATTTACGCAGACACCTGCGGTAGTGGTCAAGTAACAGGTGGGGGGCGAGTTGCTCGTCGCCGCCGAAGCGAGTTTTGCCTTTCACCAACTCCATTTCTAAAACACTCATCAAAACAGTGCTAAAATTGGGACACTTTTTTGAATGAGCGCCATTGCCGAAAAACATGCATCGACCTTAGACGAAGCCATCGCCGGGCTTTTGTCACGATGTACGGACCGTCGAGGGCTCGAGATCGATGATCTTTCGCCGCGTATCAGGGCCGCGATCGAGAAGTATCTTGGCGGCGGAGCTCTGCAGAATGCTGAAATAAGGGCATTCATCGACGAGATTCATTGTGACGACCTATGCCTGATCGTCGCCTGCGAAAAAGGC
>JBGSXN010000162.1:0-6250 GCA_041751355.1 Pyrinomonadaceae bacterium | reverse complement strand
CGTCCGTCATGGCTGAGTGCCGATGGAAAAGATCTGAGCGTTGTAGTTTCTGGATTACCACGACGCGAAGACGTCGACGCGAATATAAACGAGCAGCTTATTGTTGAGCTCTATAGTAAGTAGTTGGCCGAGTTTGTAGAGTTTGTCGGATCAGTCACAAGACTAAGATCGACAGGCTCTATAAGCTCTTAGACCCATTGGACTAGAAAAATATGACACAGAGCAATAATTGGACAGATTTCCAAATGCCGAGCCGCCTTAATGTCGAGACCGATACATTAACGGACCGATACGGAAAATTTTATGCGGCTCCGTTCGAGCGCGGCTTTGGCACGACGGTGGGCAACTCGATCCGCCGAGCATTACTGTCGTCAATCGAGGGGGCAGCGATTACGGCGGTAAAGATTGAAGGTGTAGAACACGAATTTTCCTCGATCAAAGGCGTCGTTGAGGACGCCACCGATGTGATTCTAAATCTCAAACAGATTCCTTTCACGCTTAATGGCAGCGGGCCAAAAACATTGTCGATCAGCAAGAAAGGCGCTGGCATTGTAACGAGTGCCGATATCGAAGCGGATGGAGACGTTCAGGTGCTCGATCAGGATGTTCATATCGCCACGATCAGCTCAGGCGGATCGCTAAATATTGAAATGCGTTTGAGGCAGGGCCGCGGCTATGTTTCGGCCGAATTTAACAACGACGAAGACCTGTCGGTCGGATATATTCCGATCGATGCAGTTCATACGCCGATCAAGAAGGTCAATTACAACGTCGATAAGACCCGGCAGGGGTCGAATACCGAATACGACCGGTTAACGTTGGAAGTGTGGACCGACGGATCGGTCGCTCCGGAAGATTCGATCGGGCTCGCGGCAAAATTGGTCAAAGATCATATGTCGATCTTTGTTAATTTCGAAGAAGAAGAGGAAGAATATAAATACGAGGATATCGCACGACCGCCGCTGATGCGTAATGACCTCCTGGATAAATCGGTCGACGAACTCGAGCTTTCTGTGCGGTCGTATAACTGCCTTAAGAATGCAGACATTCGTTCGATCCGCGACCTTATCCGCCGCAGCGAAAAGGACATGCTCGGTACCAAGAATTTCGGAAAGAAATCGTTGACCGAGATCAAGGATATGCTTCACGGCATGGGCCTCGACTTTGGCATGGACTTTGATGAGCAGGGAAACCCGATCCCGGGGTCGGGCGGAAGAGACTTAGATTAATACCTGGTTCAAGGTTCAAAGTTCAAGGTTCGAAGTCGCGAATCTTGAACGCACGACTTTGAACTTTGAACTCTGAATTTACTGTTATGAGACATTTAAAAGCACATCGTAAATTAGGTCGGACGACCGAACATAGAATGTCGCTCCTTCGCAACCTGGCAACCTCGTTGATCAATGCCGAAAAGGAACATATCGTTACGACGGTACCTAAGGCAAAGGAACTCAGACCATTTATCGAAAAAGCGATAACGCTCGCCCGGAAAGCTGAAAACTTGACGGGCGATGACGCCGTGCTGCGGGGTGTTCACCTTCGCAGGCAGGCAGCGCGATATTTTCACGCCGGAAACAGCACATTCAAGACAGAACAGAGCCGCTTTCGGGGCAAAAAGGGCGAGGCGAAGGATCCGATCGAGCGTACTGCAGGCGTAAAGGCCGTCCAACGGCTCTTTGGAGAGCTTGGCGCCCGTTACAAGGACCGAAATGGCGGTTATACCCGGATCATTAAGCTCGGACGTCGTCAGGGTGATAATGCGGAAATGGCTGTGATCGAACTTGTCGATAACCCGCGTGAGTTGGCTGCTAAGGGATAATTTCCTGGGAGACTTGCCGTAATGAGCGATACTATCGGATCAGCAAAGGCAAAGGAAGACGCAATCGTGGCTGAAAAAAAACGCGGGACCGTAACCAAACGACAAAAGCCGGTGCCGGAAGCGTCGCTAAATATGGACGAGCTGCGCGAATTGGCGAATCTCGTAATCGAGAATGGTTTCACCGACTTCGAATTCGAAAACGAAAACATCCGGGTTCGCCTTAGCAAAATGCACCCTCAGGTGATGCAGGCCGCTCAGCCTATGATGCCGATGACCGCGGCCCCACCTCATCCCCAAGCCGGTAGAGAAACAGGTGCCCCAGAACCGACAGGGGACGTCGACGCTGACCTTTTTAAGATCACTTCACCGATAGTCGGAACCTTTTACCGCTCGCCGGGGCCGGATAAGGACGCGTACGTGAGTGAAGGCAGCAAGGTTACGCCCGAATCTACTGTGTGCATCGTCGAAGCCATGAAGCTTATGAACGAGATCCAGGCCGAAGTTTCCGGCGAAGTTGTAAAGATCTACGTTGAAAATGGCCAGCCGGTCGAATTTGGCCAGCCCCTTTTTGGAATACGGAAATAGTCCAGAGTCCAATGTCCAAGGTCCAAAGCCGGATCGAGTTATCGGCGATCACCTTGGACATTGGACTTTAGACTTAGCTAATAGATGCGGGAAATTCGCAAAATTTTAATCGCCAATCGCGGCGAGATCGCGTGCCGGATAATCTGGACATGCAAGGAGATGGGAATAAAGACCGTCGCCGTCCATTCCGAAGCCGACCGTGAGGCGTTGCACGTGCGGTATGCTGACGAGGCCATCTGTATCGGCCCAGCTCCTTCGGCACAGAGCTATCTCAACATTCCATCTATTATCAGTGCCGCCGAGATCACAAATGTCGATGCGATCCATCCCGGCTACGGATTCCTGGCCGAATCGGCGACGTTCGCAAAAATCTGTGAGGATTGCAATATTAAGTTCATTGGCCCTTCGCCGGATGTGATAGCGATGATGGGCGACAAAGTTGAGGCCCGCAGGACGATGACGGCTGCTGGCGTGCCGATACTTCCGGGCAGCCCGGATCCGATAGCCTCGATCGAAGAGGCCAAAAAACTTGCTCTTGAGATCGGTTTTCCGATCATCGTGAAGGCTGCAGCCGGCGGCGGCGGCCGCGGAATGCGTATCGTTCGTCATGAAGGCGAACTGGAAACACAGCTCGAGACTGCCCAATCAGAGGCGTTAGCGGCGTTTAAGAATGGTTCCGTCTACATCGAGAGATATATAGAGCGCCCCCGCCATATCGAAATTCAGGTACTTGCAGATGAGCACGGAAACGTCATTCACCTTGGCGAAAGGGAATGCACGATTCAGCGCCGGCACCAAAAGCTGCTCGAAGAAGCTCCGTCACCCGTGATATCCGCGGAACTCCGCGACGAAATGGGAGCAGTGGCGGTAAAAGCGTGTCAGGAGATCGGTTACTCGAGCGCGGGAACTTTTGAGTTTTTGCTTGACGAGGACGGGAGTTTCTATTTTATGGAAATGAACACCCGAATCCAGGTAGAACATCCGGTCACGGAGATGGTAACGCTTGCCGATATTGTTCGGAACCAGATACGGATCGCTACCGGTGCAAACGTGGGCTACACGCAGGATGAGGTACAGATAGTCGGGCATTCGATCGAATGTCGAATTAATGCCGAAGACCCGGTTAAGTTTACGCCGAGCCCTGGGCTGATCACGGCATTCAACATACCGGGCGGGCCGGGAGTGCGGGTGGATACCGCTGTCTATCCGGGATACGTGGTGCCGCCGTATTACGACTCAATGATCGCCAAGCTCATCGTGCACGCCCGAACCCGAGATCTGGCGATCGCCCGCATGCAAAGGGCACTCGACATGATGGTCGTCGAGGGCATAAAAACCACGATTCCGCTTCATCAAAAGATAATGGCGGACGAAAAGTTTCAGAAGGGTGAATTTTCTACAAAATTCATGGAGGAGTTTAAGTACTGACGGATTGCCGTTAATACTTGCTCGTGTTAGATTTATAGAGACAATTCACGATTGTTTCTAAGGTTTTGGAAGTATAGATTTTGTGGTTACCGGCCACGTAAATGGACGGAGTTACTGCACACAAAAGGAGAGGCTGTTAAAGCAAGACAATATGTCTACAGTAAAAGAAGTAAAAGAACAGATAGTTGGCGACTACAAGACGCATTCATCGGACACAGGTTCGTCCCAGGTACAGATCGCTCTGCTCACCCAGCGGATAAACGAACTGACGGCTCATTTCAAGATTCACAAAAAGGACAATAATTCTAGACGTGGATTGCTTCAAATGGTCTCGCGACGCAGGAAACTGCTTGATTATCTCAAACGACGCAATATTGGCGAATATCACGAGATCATCAAGAAATTAGGATTGAGAAGATAAGGATTCCAAGTAAAAAGTAAAAAGTCAAAAAAATCAATCAAGACGTTTTTACTTTTTACATTTATCTTTTTACTGGAAAGGGCCGCTTCGGGCCCAAAGAAAAAGAGGTCTTCGCGAAGAATTTGCCGGTGGTTGCTGAACGTGACAGTATATTTAAGCTTCCGAACAAAAGAAGATCGACGTCAGAAAATCATTAATTGATCCAAAGACGAAAGGGCTATCACGCACAGCTCCTTTCGTCTTTGTTGTTTAGAGGAAAAGAAATGTCAAAAAAATATTTGAACGAATCGATCAAACTGGGTACCCAGGACCTGATCGTTGAAACTGGCAAGGTTGCTAAACAGGCCGACGGTTCGGTCGTTATTCGCTACGGCGATACTATGTTGCTCGTGGCCGCGGTCAGCAGCCGAACGGCTCGGGAAGGGCTGGACTTCTTTCCACTTACCGTGGAATACCGTGAGAATTCGTTTGCCGGTGGCCGCATACCCGGTAACTATTTTCGCCGCGAGGGTCGCCCGAGCGAAAAGGAAGTGTTAACGTGCCGAATGATCGACCGACCGGTCCGTCCGCTTTTTGCTGACGGATATAGATTTGAGACCCAGATCGTCGCATCGGTAATATCATCCGACGCCGAAAACGATCCTGATGTGATCGCTATAACCGGTGCATCATGTGCTTTGTATTTATCGGATATTCCATTCGAAAACCCGATTGCGGGCGTCCGAATTGGCTTGATCGAAGGCAAGTATCTGATCAATCCCACGTATGACGAGCGGCGTGAATCCGAATTAAACCTGATCGTTGCCGGCACCGAAGAAGCCATATGTATGGTCGAATGTGAGGCCCAGGAGGTGAGCGAGACTATTATGGTCGAGGCCCTGATGCTTGCCCACCGCGAGATAAAGCGCCTTTGTTTGTGGCAAAAGGAGCTTGGCAAAGCTCTAGATATCAAGAAACGTGTCTTTGAGGCCGCCCCGCTCGATGAGAACCTGGCAGCAGAGATCGAAAAGAATTTTTCGGAGAAGTTGCGTGCGGCCCTCGATTCGACCGGCAGAGAGAAGATCGAGGTTTATGCCGGTATTGACGCTTTAAAGAAAGAAGTCATAGACAGCTATCCCGAGGACGATCCTGCAAAACGTTCGATGGCAGGTAAAGTGTTCGGCCATCTGAAAGAAAAGATTTTTCGCGAGGACATGCTGGGGAATAAACGACGCCCTGATGGACGCAAGTTCTCCGAGATCCGTCCTATAAGCTGTGAGACAGGATGGCTGCCCCGGGTCCATGGTTCTGCTCTTTTCACCCGAGGTGAAACACAGTCGATCGTCACGGCCACTCTCGGCACCAAGATGGACGAGCAATACATGGACGACATCGAAAAAGGCGAGGTTAAACGTCGCTTTTTGCTCCATTATAATTTTCCGCCGTATTCCGTCGGCGAGACCGGCCGTTTTGGCGGAACATCGAGACGCGAGGTCGGTCACGGCAATCTCGCACGTCGGGCGATCCAAGCGGTACTCCCCGATGAGGCTGATTTCCCATACACGATCCGCATCGTCTCGGATATAACTGAATCGAATGGCTCGTCGTCTATGGCGACCGTATGCGGGGGTATCCTAAGTCTGATGGATGCAGGCGTGCCTATTAAAAAACCGGTTGCCGGTTTAGCAATGGGACTGGTTATGGAGGGAAATCGGTATGCGATCCTCTCCGACATAGCCGGGGCCGAAGACCATTACGGTGATATGGATTTTAAGGTGACTGGCACCGCAGACGGTATCACGGCTCTGCAGATGGATATTAAGGTCGGCGGCATAAACGCAATGATCCTTCAGGAAGCATTGGAACAAGCGAAGAAAGGACGTATTCACATTCTGGATATCATGGCCCAGGCCATTTCCGAACCTCGTGAAGATATCTCGCCTTTCGCTCCACGGATTATTACCCTGATGATCTCACCGGACAAGATCCGCGACGTCATTGGGCCAGGCGGCAAAATG
>JBGSXN010000161.1:0-6157 GCA_041751355.1 Pyrinomonadaceae bacterium | reverse complement strand
TCAAAACGACCAGATCAACGGGATCATTATTGTTGCCAAGATCCAGAACATTATATTCAGAGGTGTTCCAACCCTCACGAAATCAGTGAATTTATACTGCCCCGGCCCGTAGATCATCGTATTTGTCTGATATCCAACGGGCGTCATAAAACTTGCTGAGGCGGCAAAAGTTATCGCCATTAGGAATGGGGTAGCGTCCAAATCCATCGTTCGAGCTGTTGCGATCGCGATCGGTGCGAGCAAGGCCGCGGTCGCATTATTTGACATCGTTTCGGTTAGTATCGAAGTGACAAGGTAAAATGCCGAAACGAGTGCGATTGGGCCAAGAACGCCGACATACTTGATCATATTGGACGACAACAAGCCTGCGGCCCCCGACTGGT
The DNA here is from genome assembly GCA_041751355.1 of Pyrinomonadaceae bacterium. Lineage (GTDB taxonomy): Bacteria > Acidobacteriota > Blastocatellia > Pyrinomonadales > Pyrinomonadaceae > OLB17. The sequence goes on along the minus strand of JBGSXN010000161.1, from coordinate 5,774 downwards.
CGAGAGCGACCCCGAGTGACTACACCCCGGCTAGCAGGAATATTATTTTCCATTCGATAGCCTCATAACCTTCCTCGAGAGAAATGCAGCCTAGAAGTATCATCGCGATAGCCCCTACCAAAGCGGTCACAACTATGGGTGCGAGATTAAGCGTCGCCGAGATTACAACGCCAGCGACTATCGCGACAGCAAAAACGGCCTTATCACGACGGAACTCGGTCGCTTCCATCTCAGAAGTAATAATGAAAACGCCACTTCGCTTGAAATTGCCGACCCGGCTGGATTTGACCTCGACAAGTAAAAGGTCGCCTGCGCTGAGAACGGTGTCTGAAAGTTTCTCTCGAAGTAGCCTGCCCGCATGACGGATCGCAAGTACGTTTCCGCCGTATTTCTCTCGAAATAGTGATTTTTGAAGCGTGCTCCCGACAAGATCACTGTTCGGATCGATCACGGCCTCGATCAACCGATAATCATCCGACATCAGATTCACATCGACCCATTTCGCATGTGGCTTGAATTGCACCCCTTCCCTTTCCTGAAGGGCACGGATCTTTTCGATGTCACTCCGGACAAGCAGGACATCGCCGGCCTGAAGTACGTCGTCAGCAGAGGGCAGGCTGATCACTTCGTCCCCCCGCTGGATGGTTAATATAGTGAGGTCGAGGTCGTGTACAAGCGGAGCATCCTTGATCATCTCGCCGACGGAGGTCGAATCCGGCTGCAGGACGATCTCTGTCAGATATTCGCTCAATGCAAATTCCTCTACAAGGTCGCCGCTGCCGCGTCTGTCCGGAATCAGTCGGATCCCTACGGCCATTAGATAAATGGTGCCGAAAAGAAACATCAGTAATCCTAGCGGAGCAAATTCGAACATTGTGAAAGGCCGGAGGCCGTTCTTTTCGGCAATGGAACTGACAAGGATATTTGTGGATGTGCCGATAAGAGTACAGACGCCGCCAAACATCGAGGCAAAAGACACCGGCATCAATATCTTCGAGGCGCTTATTCCCGTCTCGCGAGCCACGCCAAGCAATATAGGCAGGAATATCGCGATTACCGGGGTGTTATTTATAAAGGCCGATAGGACAGCAACCACGACCATCACCGAGAAGATACCTATCCAGAATCCACTATTGAAAACACGGCTGACAAAATCGCCCAGAAACGAGACCGCTCCGGTTTTGAAAAGCCCTGCACTCAAGACAAACATCGCCCCTACCGTAATGGTCGCGGCATTACTGAACCCCGATAGTCCTTGAGAGGGCGATATAATACCGCTCAGAAGCAATAGGGCCATTACAAGAAGCGCTACCAAGTCCACCCGCAGCTTTTCCGTTACAAACAGGAAAACTGCCAGGGCCAGGACTGCGAGTACAACGAGGATCCCAACTGACATAAAAAAGGCGCTGCTTAGACGCCTACTTTAACTAATTTTTTGTTGTTAGAACAAATTCAGACTAAATATCTACAAGATCGATCTGCGCCTTCTGCAGTTTTCCGGAATAATCTATATAGAGCGACTTCCACTCCGTGAAGATGTCCAGAACCTGCGTTCCGGCCTCGCGATGGCCGTTGCCGGTCCCCTTAGTTCCGCCGAAGGGTAGGTGGACTTCGGCACCGATCGTGGCCGAATTTACATAGCAAATGCCGGTATAAAGTTCTTGCATCGCATAGAAAGCCTGGTTAACGTCTTGCGTATAGATAGCCGAAGAAAGTCCATAAGCAACGCCGTTAACTATGTCGATCGCCTGATCAAGCGTTGAGAAAGGGATCACACAAGTAACTGGACCGAAGATCTCTTCTTGCGCGATCCGCATTTTTGGTGAGACGTCTGTAAAAACCGTCGGTTCGATGAAATATCCTTTAGCAAAAGCACCCTTCGTGAGCTGGTTGCCGCCGCACGCCAGCGTTGCCTTATCCTCGTCACGGCCGATGCGGATGTAATCAAGTATCTTGTCCATCGCCCGTTCGTTGATGACGGGCCCGACCTCTGTCTTTTCGTCGAGGCCTTTGCCGATGCGGAGATTTTTCACCCGCTCGACAAGTTTTTCGCAAAACTTCTTATAGATCTTCTTGTGTACAACAAGCCTCGACGATGCGGTACATCGCTGTCCGCTTGTGCCGAAAGCACCCCACAGCGAGCCATCGACCGCGTTGTCGATATCCGCGTCATCCATAACGATAATGGCGTTCTTACCGCCCATTTCGAGGCTCACGATCTTATTGTCTCGGGCACATTGCTCAGCGATGGTTTTACCCGTCGAAGTCGAACCGGTGAATGAGATCAGGCGAACGTCTTTATGCCCAACCAGTGTCGGGCCGATCTCCTTGCCGCTGCCGTTAATTAAGTTCACAACACCGGCAGGAATGCCGGCTTCTTCACAAGCTTTGACCAGATTGAGTGATGAAAGAGGAACATCCTCGCCGGATTTCAGGACTACGGTATTTCCGCAGACGAGGGCCGGGATCAGTTTCCACGACGGGATCGCCATGGGGAAGTTAAATGGCGTGATCAGGCCGCAGATACCGACCGGCTGACGAACACACATAGCAAATTTATTCGGCATCTCAGCCGGCGTTGTAAACCCGTGAAGGCGCCTTCCCTCGCCCGCCGTGTAATAAGTACAGTCGATAGCTTCCTGAACGTCGCCGCCGGCTTCCTTGAGGACCTTGCCCATCTCACGCGTCATCTGCCGGGTAAATGCGTCCTTATTCTTCCTAAGGATCTCACCCAGCGTGAACAATAGTTCGGCCCGTTTTGGCGCGGGCGTTCGCCGCCAGCGGGTCGCGGCTTCCTTCGCGGCCGTGACAGCGTTGTTGACGTCTTCGGCATTCGATTTCGGAAAGCGGCCGACTACGTCGGATGTATCTGCCGGATTTATGTTATCGAACCATTCGCCGGACGAGGATTTAACCCATTCCCCTCCGATGTAATTGTGATATTTCTTAGCCGATCGTTTTGATTTAGCTTCTTTCGCTTTGGACATAATTTACTCTTAATATGACAAGGGACGAGTCAATTCAAACTCGTCCCCCGTGTGTACTTAATATTATTTCACCTAATCATCTTACCGTAAACTGCACGATCTTAAGTTGAGGTGCCTGTGCGGCCGGATTGTAGGCCAAAACATGGAGCACGACCGGATCGCCCGGTTTGAGTTTAGACACCAGCTCGTTAAATGCCTTGACATCCGTCACGCTCACACGGTTGATCCGCTGAATAACGTCACCCTGGTCGAGAGCGTCAGTTCCTGCCGATGTTTTAACGTCTGTGATAAAGCTCGTCGGGCTGATCTCTTTGACCACCAGGCCCTTCTGGCTCTGCATTTTGTAGGTATTAGCAAGAGCGGGTGTAAGCTCGATCAGAGTCAGGCCGAAAGGTTTTTGCTCTGCCTTGCTTCTCTCTACCGGCAGCACTCGCCGATCCGGCTGGTCATCTCCGGAACCCCGGGCGGACGGCCTTTCGCCGAGCCGCGTCGATAACGTCTTGCGCTCGAGATTCGCGCCATTTTCCCTAAGGATTCCAAATGAAACACTCTGTTCGGGTGATGTAGCAGCTACGCGTGCAATAAGGTCCTGAGCACTTTCGACCTTTTGACCATTGAATTCGATCACGACATCTCCAGCCTGAAGGCCTGCGGATGCGGCCGGGCCGGCCAAATCTCGAACATCGGTAATGATCGCCCCGTGGGCACCGTCCAGGCCGTAAACAGATGCAAACTCAGCTTTTACGGAATCAAGCAAAACTCCCATATAGCCGCGTCGGACCTTACCGTTGTCAACGATCTGCCGGTAAACATACTCGGCCTCTTTTGACGGCAGAGCAAATCCAACCCCGTTGTAATCACCGGTCGATGTTGCGATCTGCGAATTGACGCCAACGACCTCCCCATCCATATTGACCAGCGGGCCGCCCGAATTTCCGCGGTTGATCGCGGCATCGGTCTGAATGAACTTCTGAAACGCTGACGCATATGGCGTTTCCCGCCGAGTCTGCGAAATGATACCGGCTGTAACCGTCTTTGCGAGCCCAAATGGCGAACCGAGGGCGAGAACCCAGTCGCCTACTTCGGCCTTATCCGAATCACCGAATTTAACGTAAGGAAGGTCGCGGCGAGCTTCGATCTTTAGGACCGCGATATCGGTTTCGACATCACTGCCCACAACGGTTGCGGGAAATTCCTCACCTGATTCGAGTTTAACAATAATTCGCGAGGCTTCGTCTACCACGTGCGCATTCGTTACGATGTAACCGCTTTTATCCACAATAAAACCGCTGCCGACGGCCCTCGCGGGACGCGGCTGCATCTGGCGCCTCAGAAAGTCCAGGACATCGCTGTCATTCGGTGTCGTTCGCGACCCCCGGGCAACCGTCTCGGCAACTCTGCCTTTCGTATCGATACTGACAACCGCCGGCTCGACTTTCTTGGTGATCTCGGCAAATGAACGGGATATCCTCTCAGGTTGAGCAAACAGATTGCCGGCAAGTAAAAAAACCGAAACAAGTGAAAGGATGAAATATTGACTGATGCGTCCGGGGCTGACAACACCTAAATAATTCTGGATCATAGGTACCTCGTTTGTAGAATAAATCATTGATCGAGCTTGTTAGGAGATTATACCAGACATGTCGAGTAGTCTATTTCACGCATTGTAATCGTAAACTGCACACTTTTTTTTCATGTCTGATTTGGTTTGAGTATGATTTTCAAGGCACCGTCGCCTGAGGCACGCCTCACGGCCTCAACACCGTTCGATAATTTATACACATCGTCGATGAGGTCATCAACTTTTACCAACCCTGTCGAAAGCAGGCTGAGAGCCGGTTCGATCCGGCCGCAGCGCGAACCGACGATCGTTATCTCGTTGATAACCACGCGCGACGCAGCCCATGCCGGTGTTCCGTGAAATGTTGATTTCAGAACGATCTTCCCTCGCGGCTTGACCAGATCGAGGGCTGTTGAGAATCCTGACTCTGATCCGCTTGCCTCGACAACGATGTCTGCTCGCGACGACATTGATGCGGTTAACTCACCGAGGAGAATGCCCTCCACACCCGAATCCCTTACTTTTGCGATCTTGGAAGTGTGTTTGCCGATAAGCGTGACATTATCTGAGTACAGTGACAAGCATTTCGCACATAGCAGGCCTAGTTTTCCGTCACCAACGATCGCGACGCGAGTATCGGGCCCGATCTCGACCAGTTCGAGAATACCGCACGCGGCGGCGAGCGGTTCGGCAAATATAGCATGCTCGTCGGTCACGCCATCCGGAACCATTAAAAGATTACGGGACGGCAGTTGCAGAAACTCAGCATGAGCCCCGTCGCGGCCGACAATGCCTAATACCGTGCGTTCAGGACAGTGTCGCGGATCGCCGCCCATGCACAATTCACAAAGACCGCAACCTGCATTTATCTCGCCCACCACCCTCTTTCCAATTAGATCCGGGCGATCATTCGCACTTTCGACAATCCCAACGAACTCATGGCCGAGCGTCCCTTCAAAACCCGCGTAACCACGCACGATCTCCAGGTCGGTGTTGCAAATGCCCGACCCGATTACCCTCAACAGTGACTCGTCCGCTCGATCGGGCATTGGCATATCCGCAAGCGAAAGCGTACCGTCAGTGAACCTTAAAGCCTTCATTACGTTGAGAATGTTGGTCTGATCTAATAAACCTTCAGGTCACGTTCAGCAGTTATTACCCATCCGCCGCCGGATCGCGCCAGCCTGAGCTGCTGCCGGACCTTTCCTGTTGAAACCCTGCTTCCT
>JBGSXN010000160.1:0-43788 GCA_041751355.1 Pyrinomonadaceae bacterium | reverse complement strand
GCCTTCCAAACGATCGGCCACGGTTTTTAGTGCAGTAAAAACCGGAGCAATTACTATTTCACAATGGTTTGCGTTCGCGACCAGAGGCTTTAGCTTTAGCGCTGTGTCAACCGCTTCGCTGAGCGACTTGAACATTTTCCAATTTCCGGCGATGACGGGCTTTCTCATTTTCTTAAATAATACACGATATTGGATAGTGAACAGTTATTAGTGAATAGTGAATAGTGAACAGTGAATCGTAGGAATCTGAGATCTGGAATCCGAAATCTGGAATCTGGAATCTGAAATCTAAATCCGAGCCCGTGGCGCATCGCCTGACAACGGTGATATTCTGAAAGCACAGGAGTTAGGGTTACCGGAATGCTCAAAAGCTTTAAGCGGCCGCGTCGCGTTGTAGTTACTGGTCTCGGCTGCGTTACGCCGATCGGTATTGGGCGTGAAGCATTCTGGGGCGGGCTTGCAACTGGTGCGAGCGGTGTGAGGACCATCGAGAGTTTTGATATGTCTACTTCGACCGTCAAGATCGCTGCCGAGGTACGGGATTTTGACTGGAAGGCCGAGCTCGACCCGAAGGACCGTAAGCACGTTCCGCGGACAGTACCTCTCGCTCTTGCGGCGGCCCGCGAGGCAATGACCGACGCCGGCATTAATACTGCTGATCTGCCGATCGAAGAGCGTCGAAAGATCGGGGTTGAGATCGGCACCGGTGGCGGCGGTCTCGCATTTGCAGAAAAACATTACGAATACTGGTACGTCGGGCCGAAACATGGAGCCAGCGTATATATTATTCCGGCTTCGACGCACGGCGGGCTTTCGTCCGAGATCTCGATGGCTATGGGCCTGCGCGGCTTGTCTCATGTTGTTTCCACCGGATGCACGAGTTCGACGGACGCGATATTTTACGCTGCTCAACACATTGCCTTGGGACGACAGGACGTTATGATCGCCGGGGGCGTTGATGCACCTCTTGCGCCTGGAATATTCGCCGGGTTTAATTTGATGACTGTTCTAACCCGTGAATGGAACGACGAGCCGCACCGCGCATCGAGGCCCTTTGACCTGTCGCGATCCGGCATTGTCGTCGCAGAAGGGTCTTATCTTTTTGTCCTCGAGGAAATGGAAACCGCTCTCAACCGTGGTGCCGAGATCTATGCCGAGATCACCGGCTATGGAGCAACGTGCGATGCCTATCATCGGGTGCGTCTCGACGATAGCGGGATCGAGCCCGCGAGAGCCATGTCCCTGGCTTTGGAAGATGCCGGTATAGAAACTGAGACGATCGATTACGTGAATCTTCACGGAACTTCGACACAGCTCAATGATAAAATCGAGACAATCGCGGTCAAAATGGCTCTCGGCGACCATGCATACGGTGTCCCAATGTCTGCCACGAAGTCTCAGGTCGGACATCCGCAGGGTGCAAGTGGAGCGGCAGGTATCGCCGCGGCTCTATGCGCTATATCGACGGGCAAAATCCCGCCGACGATCAATCTTGATGAAGCCGATCCGGAATGCGATCTCGACTACGTCCCAAATACCGCGCGCGAAGCCGTCATTAATGCCGCGTTGTGCAACTGCATCGGTTTTGGCTCAAAAAACAGTGCCCTCGTGATCCAGCGGTTTTCGGAATAAATGTTCGAGCGTTTCAAACAGCGGAGCCACGAACCCGAGCGTCTCGACACGGGCGATTATACCGAGGCCGAGTATCGTCACTGGCAGCGCGAGATGTGGTTCATCCACCGCGCGTTTGGCGAGATACGGGCGCTTCGCAACACGCTTTTCCGCGATCTGGGTAGCGGGAACGACCGTGTCTCTATTCTGGATGTCGGTGCCGGTTCGGGCGAACTGCTCCGTCAGCTTCGAAAATGGTTCGGTAAACGGGCGTCGCTGACCGGAGTAGAAATTAATGAGACGGCGGTCAGATCGATAAGCAGCGGGGATGTCGCGGCTGTCCTCGCCGACGCTCTGAAGCTGCCATTTGCCACTGACAGTTTTGATGCAGTATTCTGCTCGCTTTTTCTTCATCATCTTAGCGACGAAGATGCTGTCCGGTTGCTCGGCGAAATGGCCCGCGTGAGCCGCGGACGAATTTATGCTCTCGACCTCAACCGAAATGCCAAGGCATATTATCTCTACAAGTTCCTGGGACGCATCTTCCTGCAGCGTCTCACATTGGAGGACGGAGCTCTGTCGATCCTAAGAAGCTTTACCGCTGACGAGCTGCGCATGCTCGCTGAAAGGGCCCGTCTCAGAAATGTTCAAGTCGAAACCTCGCGGGTGAACCGGCTGGTCCTTTCGGGAAGCAAATAGAATATGAGACAAATGGCGCGAGAATCTTATGATGTCGTGATCGCCGGCGGCGGCCCGGCGGGGTCGTCGCTGGCTATCAGGCTCGCGTCCGCCAGCCTTAGTGTGCTCGTAGTCGAGAAAAGCCGCTTCCCTCGCGAAAAGCTCTGCGGCGAATTTATTTCGCCGGAGTGCCTGTCTCACTTTTCCGAGCTTGGCGTCAGCCCCCAGATCACATCTCATTGTTCCCGGTTCACGGAAACTGTCTTTTATGCCCGCAGCGGCAGATCGATCTCGGTTGAGAGCGAGTGGTTCGGTGAGGGAGATTCCATCGCGGTGGGTTTGAGCCGGGCCGAAATGGACGATCTGCTGCTGAAACGCGCAGGCGAGATCGGCGTCGACGTCTGCGAAGATACCACAGCCGTAGGCGTTCTTACTGAAGGTGAGACTGTTACCGGCGTTAGGTTGAAGGTTCGAAAAAGCTATGACTTGGATGTCGCCGCCACGCTCGTCGTGGACGCGACCGGCCGGAACCGCTCGATCGTCCGAAAGGCCGATACTGTTCAGCAGACTGCCACACGCGCCGGACACGTCGCTTTCAAAACCCACCTTCGCGGAGCGGACGTCGCTCAGGGAGCCTGCGAGATCTACTCATATCGCGGGGGGTACGGAGGCTGCAACGCTATCGAAAACGGACTTTTTAACGTCTGCTTCATCGTCGCTGCCGTCGACGCGATGCGGCTCGGCAGCGACCCCGATCGCATTCTTAGAGGGGTTGTTTCTACAAATCCGCGAGCCCGTGAGGCTTTCAAAGACGCGGAGGCTGTGAAGCCCTGGCTCGCAGTTCCGATCCAGCGATTCGGTCGAGGATCTCTTGCTCCGCAGGCAGGTCTCGTCACCGTCGGCGATTCTGCTGCATTTATCGACCCTTTTACGGGGAGCGGGATCCTGCTTGCTCTTCAGAGCAGCAGGATACTCTGCGATGTGATCACACAAAATTGGGATAACGGCGTGGGCCGAATCGCCGCCGACTACCCGCGACTTTATTCTGCCGCTTTTGACAGCCAGTTGAGATGGTGTTCGGTGCTGAGAACGGCTGCGTTTAGCCCCTTTGCGGCGGAACTGACCATCGCCGGACTAGCATTGAGCCGAACTCTCAGGCGAAGGATCGCACGAATGACCCGTTTCTGCACCGGCGACATCTAAAGCGGGACCACTTCCGCCAAACAGCCATCTCCAGATATCCGAAACGATCATTGCAGGTGCACTTGTCTTAAAAGGCACAAATGTCGCAAATGGCGTGATATGAGTAAGTGTTTATCACATGAAGAGCGGAGAAGCGAGAGGTGCTTGCAGACAAACGGCTTGCTTCTATTTGACGGCTCATGTGCAAGCCGGATTGGGCTTCGCACCTGACCGAGAAGTTTAGGCAGTTCCGACATTATTTTGCTTGATAATATCTTATCTGGTCGTATTATCGATGATGTCGTTGTTAATCAAAAGTCCGATGGCTTCGTAGCATTCCAAGTTTTTGTAGATTTACAAACTTTTACTTCAGACAAATATGCGGCCTAAAATAATACTAACTATTGTCTTGTTTTTGAGTTATGTCAGCCTTGAAGCTCAAACTTTGTCATCTGAAAATCTGGCGGATAAGGTCAGAATTGAAAGGCTTGCCGGTTTAGCAAAGGTCTGGGGCGCGGTGAAATACTTTCATCCGTTTCCGGCTTATAAAGAGATTGATTTGGACAAAGCTTTGATTGAAGCAATTCCAAAAGTTAATGCGGCAAAATCGCCCGAAGAATATGCGCAGGCTTTGAATTCGATGCTCGCCGTGCTGGGCGATGATTCGACGCGGGCTTTTGTGGGAGCGGAGAAATCGCCAGCCCAAAATAAGGCGAACGGCAAAGAGCCTCTGCGGTTGGAGAACGGCGTTTTGTATTATCACGCGCTAGAAACAGGACGGCTAATTTCGCAGAACAAAGAAAAATCGCGTGAATTTAAGGAGAACGTTTCGAAGTTTCTACCGCAAGCGAAAGCGATGGTGATTGATGCTCGGCTCGAGGGCGAATTGGATGTAGATATATTGGACTCGGTCGTGATGCAATTGCGCGAAACACTCGCCTCACTGCTCGACCGCAAGATCACCCTCGGCTCGCTTCGTTACCGGATTCACAGCGGTTACGCACCGCAAGATCGCGATGCTCCTCCGGGCTTTCGTTATTGGGGAATCATGACTAGCGCACCGCAACCTTTCGGCGAAGACCGCGAGAAGAATGTTAGAACACCGCCGACTGTCGTTATTGTTGATGTGAATTCACCGCTTGCTGAACTATTAAGCGGTTTGCAGACGACGGGAAAAGCCTTTATCGTCGCTGAATCAAACAGACTAGGCGCGGACTTGCACACGATGAAACTTATCGACGGTGTCGAGGTCACAATGCGGGTCTCTGAGATCGCCAATTCCGACGGCACGGTCGGTTTCACTGCCGACGCGGTTGCGCCAAAAGGCGAAGCGTTTCAGACCGCGCAAAAAATCGTCGCGGAAAATAAGTTCGTCTCGGTCAGAACGAAGCAACCCGCCGCAATCGTCGGGCAAATCTCGCAGAGGGATAACGCCTATGCTTCAATGAGATTTCCTGACAAGAACTATCGCCTGCTCGCGTTGTTTCGTTTCTGGAACGTCATCAATTATTTTTTCGCGTATAAAGATTTAACCGGCACGGATTGGAACGAAGTTCTGACGAAATATATTCCGAAATTCGAGGCAAATTCGGATGCGTTCGAATATCAGATGACGGTGCGCGAACTAGCCGTCGAAACTCACAGCTCGCATGTCGGCGTTGGGAACACCACGGCCATTGCCGACAAGTTCGGCAACTTCATGCCGCCTATTGTCGTGCGTTTTGTCGAAAATCAAACGGTTGTCGTTAAGGTTTTTGACGAAAGACTGCCAATTAAAACGGGCGATGTCGTTCTGACTGTTGACGGAGAAGACATCAGCAGACGCCGCGATTTTTTTGCTCGTATGATCCCGTCCTCCACGCCGCAGGCTTTGATGAGAACCGTTCATAACGACGTCTTGCGCGGGCAGAAAGATACGATCGCTAAACTGACGGTGCGCGGTGCAGATAAAAAAATTCGGACAATTGAAACTACGCGCAGTTTGCCTCGCAGCGACCGGAGATGGGCTAATAGGAATAATCGAACGACCCCGGTATATCAGGTTTTGCCCAGTGGCTTTGCCTACGTTGATCTCGACCGGTTGACTGATGCGGAAGTTGATAAGATGTTCGACGCGATCAAAAACGCGCCAGGCGTCATCTTTGATATGCGCGGCTATCCGGACGACGCGGTTGTGAATACCATTGCGCCGCGTCTGTCAGATAAAACCTCTGTATCCGCCCTTTTTTCGAATCCGATTGTTGATGCGTTAGGATTGAGTAAAGGGAATCTTAGCAACCCACCGCAATATTCCTTCGCAACGCATGTTTCGCCGCTCAAGGGTAAAGAGGTCTACCGTGGGAAAGTCGCGATGCTGATCGATGAGTACGCGCAAAGCTGGGCGGAAAGCGTCGTCTTAGACTTTGCAGCCGCGCGTCCAGATATGATGATTATCGGCACGCCGACGGCCGGCGCGAACGGCAATGTGGCGGCGATGCTTTTACCCGGAGATCTTACCGTCAGTTTCGACTATCTTAACGTGCGCCACGCCGACGGGCGACAGCTTCAGCGCGTCGGCATTCAACCGACGATAAAGGCCGCGCCGACTATCAAAGGCATCGCCAAAGGCAAAGATGAAATTCTAGAAGCGGCTGTTAAATTTTTGCAGTCAGAAAAGAGATGAAACAGACCGGAACGCACATTATAATAAAATGCGCCATCGAACAAATCAATGGACGTGAGGGCGAAACACCGACTTTGTTACCGGCTTGTCAGTTACCCTCCACCTGCGTGTATCCCGTTTCGCCAATAAATAAATGATGAGAGGACTCAGGCAGTGACTTTCGTGTCAACTGGCCATTGAATTTTAGCTTCATGTTTTTGGTTTCACTGCACGTCGCTTCAACCGTACGATAGCTTCATTTGCTGAGGCAGTATGAAAATATATACGTTGATTTTTATTACTTTTATCCTGTCGATTTCATCCCAAGTGAACGCGCAGGATAAGTGGCGAATCGCTGATGAGGCAGTCGTTCGGCTGAAGCCAGCCGCATTTTTGCAATTGCCCAGGAACATCGTTGCGTATCTCGAGGTGCGTGGCTGCACCGTTCCGCAGATCTTTGGCGAGACAGAGCCGCACAATGTGATCCGCGGGGAGTTTGCCAAAGCCGGTCAGTTTGATTGGGCAGTTTTATGTTCACGCAGCCGCGTTTCGTCGATTTTAGTTTTTTGGAATGGATCAACAAAGTCGGTTGCTAAAATTGCGTCTTCCGATGACAAGAGTTATTTACAAACGGTCGACGGTGCCGGCAATCCTGGCTTCTCCAGAGAGATAGTTGTCGCCGATAAAGATTATATTCTTGAACACTACCGCGCAGATGGCGGAAAGAAGTTGCCGCCGATCAAACATCAGGGCATCAATGACGCTTTCGTGGAAAAGGGTTCGTCAGTGCGTTACTTTTATCGGAAGCGATGGTTGGAGTTGCAGGGCGCGGATTGAACGGATAGCGAGACGCTCTATGGTGAAACTTTCAGTGATCTCGCTCGTAACATATCTCGACACTCCATTCCGCCAGAGCGAAATCAACAGTGAAATTCTTTGTCGCATTTTTTGCAGCGTTACCAGTCTTCCTCATCCCGATCTCTGCTCAGGAAAAGGCAACCGGATCCGCAACTCGTACTAAAGATGATCTGAGCGTAAGTGTTGATAAATATCTGAAAGGCCTTACCAATCCTGATTTTTCAGGCACCGTTTTGATCGCCAGAGGTGACCGGATCATCCTGCACAGAGGCTATGGCTGGATGGACAAACAAAGGACGGCTCCCGTTTCGATCGATACCGGGTTTTGGGTGGCGTCGATCTCAAAGCAGTTCACCGCCGCTGCGATCCTGAAACTTGAAGAAAAGAAAAAGATCGGTCTGACGGACCCGATCACGAAATTCTTTGAGAGCGTTCCAGAAGATAAAGCCGCAATTACGATACAACAACTTCTCACGCACACGTCGGGCATAGGGCAAAATTATGCGGCTGACGGCCTCGTTGATCGTGACGATGCTGTCCGGTCAATTTTGAAAGTGCCGCTGAAAAGCGTCACGGGTGAAAAGCTCAACTACTCAAATGATAATTACACGCTGCTGGCGGCGATCGTCGAAGCAGCGTCCGGGGAAAGTTTCGAATCTTTCCTGCGCAAAAATCTGTTTCGTCCAGCGGGTATGTTGCAAACCGGTTTTTGGGGCGAGACCGGCGAAAACCGCGAGGGACAAAACGCTCAGATGACAGGGGCAATTTCGTCTGACGTTAAAAAGGCAAACTGGGGTTTTCGCGGAGCAACGGGCATTTCATCAACCTCCGGCGACCTCTACAAATGGCATCGTGCCCTGCTTGCGAATGCAGTGCTCTCGAAAGCCAGCCGGGGAAAACTTCTCACACCTTACGTTAAAGCGGGGAACATCGGACAGTATGCTTACGGGTGGTTCGTGTCGAAAACAAAGGACGGGCAAGAGGCAGTCTGGACACGGGGCAATGAAGATTTTGGCCATAACGCGATTATCACCCGATACCCCGACGGCCTGGTAACTATCGTACTGTCTAACGCAGGCGAATCGGTCGGCGTTCCGGTAAGCCGAGTTGTAAGTGCGGAATTGGAGAAGATCATTTACGGCACCAAGGCTCCGTAGGCCCGCGACGAGTGACTCCAGGCGGAAGGGGTAACAGATGCGGATCAAACGAATCCCGGTATGTAAGGCTTCCGAAACTTGTATCCGACCAACGCGGGTTTTGAAATCGAAGCTTTTTGGCGGCGGTACGGTTGCCGCCGTCGTTATGCACATATATTTTTTTTTTGGAGAGAGAATATGTTCCAATCCGGTTAATCCCAGGTTTTAGTAGCCATTGTTTTCTTTAGCGGTGTAGCCATTGCCATCCCAAATAGAGCTGACGACAAGACTCAGTCTGGACATATTCGTGACTACATGACACGTTTGGAAGGCTTTGGTTTTTCCGGCGGTTTGCTAGTGGCGAAAGACGGTAAAGTTCTGGTCGAGAGCTATCACGGTTTGGCAAATCGCCAAGAAAGGATACCTGCAAGCAAAGACACGATTTTCGGCACTGGCTCAGTTACGAAACCATTGACAGCCCTAGCCGTCCTTGTGTTGAGTCTGACGGTAAGCTGCGCGTGGAAGATAAGATCTCGAAATACTTTAAGGATGTTCCCCAAGACAAGGCGGACATTACAATACACCACCTGCTAACACATACGTCCGGGCTAATGATGGGACTCGGTGGAGATTATCAAAAAGTGTCGCGCGAGGAGTTGGTGCGGCGGGGGCTTTCGTCCAATTTACAAAGCCCTCCCGGAGAGCGACACGCTTATTCAAACGCTGGATACAGTTTTCTGGCGGCAATTGTGGAGACAGTATCGGGAAAAAGTATCGACGAATTCCAGAATGATCGGCTCTTCCGACCAGCCGGAATCACATCTGCTGCCGGCTACAAGTTCTCCGATGCCGAAATGAAACGCGTTTCCCGCGGCTACGAAAAGGGGGTGGATTCCGGTCGGGGGGAGAAAGTAGCGGCACTTGAGGGCGATTACTGGAACCTGATTGGCAATGGCGGCAACTACATCACTTTGCGCGACATGCACAAATTGATGGTTGCACTCGACGAAGGAAAATTGTTAAAGAAAGAAACGTTAAATAAATACCTCCAGCCTCAGGTGATAGCAAACCCGAACTTCAGAAACTCCGGTTACCCGCTTCATTACTCTTACGGATGGTACGTATGGAAGCAGCCTTCCGGCAAAATTTTGATCTGGCATTTGGGAGGAGATGGAATCGAAAATTTTGCCGTCAGATGGCACCGGGACGACCGCCGCCTGGTAATCTATGCCTCGAACGTTTCTGAATTTCACGACCCAGTATATCCGGTGCCGGTAATTGAACGCATTTTGGCGGGAGAATCTGTCGGAATGCCTCCGCGAGTTGTGCCGCTCAGCAAAGAACGGCTTACCTCTCTTGCCGGAAGATACGCATCCGATTCCGGTGCAACGTTATCTGTCGAAGCGAAGGATACCCACCTGGAGATGCAAGGCGAAGGACAGGAAGCATTCTCATTTATCACTGATCGCAAATGGCAAAAGGAGGCGAAACTTGAAGAGCTCAATGCTCTGACAGCCGAGGCGGTAGAAAACAGCCGAACGCACAAATATGATGCGCTAATAAAGGCATTCGGGCAGAATATGACCGTTGAGCGGCTTAGGGATTTTGAAACCCTGTTTTGGAAGAAACGACATGACAGCTATGGAGATTATGTAAAAACGCGCGTTTTAGGAACGTTCGCCTCTCGCAATCGCAATTATGTCGGCAGGACGCTCGTCGCGATCGACTTTGAACGCGGCACGACCTACCGCGAATATTTTTGGACGCCGGAAGAGATAATAGGAGACTTGGGACCAATAGATTCTCCGCCTGCAATGAAGTTTTTTCCGGCCTCCGATAAATGCTTTGCGGCAATCGACCCGGCTCAAGCAGTGACAACCACTGTTTGTTTTGAGAAAACCAGAGGAGCTGAAACTACGGCGACCGTTATGCCGGGTGAGAAAGAAGTTAGGTTGCGGAAGTTTTGATTATCTACTTCTATTCTCTCGAAAGCTAAAAGCTTCTCGCGGCTTTCACGTAACCTTTAGAAGTTGGGATCAGCAGCGACTGGGGTTTACCGTTGTTCGCAAGCTCAAATTTGACGCGCACAGGAATTCCTAAAGTAATGTGATATGTGACAAACTCCTCTGGCGATTGCTGCCGGAAAGGCGGAAGAAAGCCAATGTTCATTCCTGCTTTTGGCTTTTGCTGCTCATATAGATCACCGTTCCACCAATGCCAGCGATAGGAGACGAACCCGCGTTCGAATTTTAGCTCGGCGTATGTAGTTGCCTGATGATTTCTCGCGTTTCTAACCACGGGGATCGTCACTAGTCTCTCCAAACTCAGTAGCCGCCCGTATTGCTTTTCGAGAGTTTCGCCTGGGAATTTTATTTCGTTCTTTGCGTCCTGTTCCCTCTGATAGGCAGCTAAACCTTGCTCTACCCTGTTGTGATACACAGAGTAATCCGGCGCGGGGATCTCAGTGGTGGTTGGGGGAATCAGCAGATTAGCGGCCGATTGCGAGCGCGGAGCAACCCGGAGGGCGTTTTTGTCGATACTGACAACGAATTCTTCCCCTGAAACCGTTTTGTAAGTTCCGGCATATGGCTGCAGCGAATCAGGTTTGATCTCATTGAACCACGGCGGCAAAGTGTAATCTCTGCCGAAGACGATTCTCTCTATGGACATGCCAGCACCGGGAATTACCAGCACGTCGCGAAGCGGGTAGCCATTGTAAGAGGTATTGGTCAAAAAGATTATCGTCACGTCCTCGTCGACGTATCTTTGGAACATCGCGCTAAATTCCGGCAGCAAACCGCTCGCCCAGACGATGTTTGTTCCTCGCGGCGATCTGTGAACACGCCAGCCGTAGGCGTAATCAAAACCGCCTCCGCTCGGAACTCTCGCTCCAAACAACTTCTCTTTTGATTTGGCAGAGAGAATTTTTTCTCCGCGGAGGGCTAGTTCCCATTTATAGAGATCAGACACGCTGACCAGAACTCCACTCGCACCACGATTTCCCCAGCCCCGCTCATAGCTGGTTCGCTCTATTTCGACTGTGCCGTTAAATCCCCGTGCGATCTGACCTGGACTTCGTTTTCCCGCATCTGAGTAAAAGTCTGTATTCGATAGTCCTGCCGGAATAAAAAGCTGTTTTCTAAGAAAATCTTCGTAAGATCGCCCCGAAACTTTTTCGATAATGGCGGCGACGAGTGAATAACTTGGATTCGAATATTCGGCCTTTGTGCCGGGCGGATATTCGAGCGGCGAGGCGAGCATGGCCCTGACGAATTCATCGCGGTCTTGATAATAATATCCGTTTGCGTCGGCGCCGGGCTTACCAAACTCATTCGGAAATCCGGCGGAATGCGTCATCAGATGATGAAGCGTAACGGCCCTTTTGTCCTCAGGCACATTGTCGAAATATTTGGTTATCGGATCTTCGACGCGCAGCTTTCCCTGCTCCTCGAGCTTCATCACGGCAGAGGCGGTAAACTGCTTATTTAGCGATGCACCTTCAAACATCGTGTAAGCAGTCACGGGTATCGACCGCTCTCTGTCAGCCACGCCATAGCCCTTGGAAAGAGCAATTTGCCCGTTTTTGGCAATGAGCACTCAAGGTTTCAACCAATAACCTAAACAATTCGAAAATGCCGAACGAAAGAGATATTACCGATTTAGAAGGATCAGTGCTGGGGGTTGTCGGGGTAAGGGGACCCTGTACACCATACGCCGTGCGAAAAGAGTTTCAAAGATCCGCAACCCCGTATTGGAGCGGCAGCGCCGGGGCTATTTATCCCGTCATCGAAAGATTGAGCCAACGAAAATTAATAAAAGCGGTTTCCACGACGGATGACGGAAGAGCCGGAAAACTCTACGCTTTGACTGCGAAGGGAAAAAAAGTACTAAAGAATTGGCTGTACCCCGCCGAAACGTCACAGTTGGTCGGAACGCCTCCGGATCCGTTAAGGACTCGAATTGAGTTCATGGAGATGCTTGGTCCTGAGAAAAGAAAACAGTTTCTGATCGAAGTTAGAAGCGGGTTGGAAGAGCAGTTAAGAAAAGTGAAGGAAAAGGGCGACGAAAACGATTCATCGAATTATCTGGAATATTTATCAGTTCGCGGTGGAATTATTGCGGCGGAGGCGAGATTAAACTGGATATCGGAGGTCGAAGAAATCCTAGATAAGCAAAAATAGTCGCTCAATTCAAAGCTGTCTAAAGGCCAGCACGAGAGGAAACTACTCTTTTCCAGAAGCAGTTTTGTAGTGCAGCCAATAAGGTAAGGAAGACTAGTGCCAGATGCCCTCACTACGGGCGCTCTTAGGCAGCGTCATCTAGTGCAGCGACGCCGGGGAGTTCGTCCCCGGCGAGGAATTCGAGGGTTGCTCCACCGCCGGTTGAGATGTGGGTGATCTTGTCATCGAGGCCCGCCTGATTGACCGCTGAGACCGAATCGCCGCCGCCGACTATGGATGTGGCACCTTTTTCGGTGGCCTCGGCGACGGCTTGTGCGATAGCAACGGTCCCCTCGTCAAAAGGTTTTTCCTCGAACATTCCCATTGGACCATTCCAGACGATGGTTTTGGCACCCTCCAATGCTGCTTTAAATATCTCGATCGTTTCGATACCGATATCGAGGCCGACGAGGCCTTTATTTGTGAAGGCTATCGGGATAGTTTTGCGCGAATTGAGCGGGTCATAGCTGTCAACGACCTGATGATCTGTCGGAAGAATCAGCTCAACGCCAGCTTCCTTTGCCATCTGCTCGATCTCCGACGCTTTTGGCATCATGTCATCCTCAACCAGTGATTTGCCGACGGTAAAGCCCTGGGCCTTGAAGAACGTGTAGGCCATTGCGCCGCCGATCAAAAGCTTGTCGACTTTTCGTTCGATCAGCGATTTGATCACGGGGATCTTATCCGAAACCTTGGCACCGCCGAGGATCGCGACGAATGGGCGTTCGGGTTCGTGAAGTGCTTTTCCGAGGAAGTTGAGTTCCTTTTCCATCAATAGACCTGCCACGCAATCTTCGACGTGATGAGTTATTCCTTCAGTCGAAGCGTGAGCCCGGTGAGCGGTACCAAACGCATCATTAACGTAAACGTCAATATTCTCTGAAAGAGTTTTTGCGAAATCAGAGTCATTCTTTTCCTCGCCGGGGTTCAATCGTAGATTTTCACGCATTATGATCTCCCCGTCTTCCAAGTCGGCGATCTTTGCTGCTATATCCGTAGGCGCGGACGAATCCTCGAATCGCACCGGCTTATCCAGCAGCTCGGCTAATTTGCTCGCGACGAGTTGAAGGCTGTATTTGCTTTCGTCATACGGCAAGCCTTTCTCTTCCGCCTTCTCCTTGTCCTTAAGCGGACGGCCGAGATGAGACGCGAGAATAACTTTCGATCCCTGATCGATCGCGTACTTGATAGTCGGCAGAGCGCCGAGAATGCGAGTGTCGTCGAGGATCTTTCCCTGCTTGATAGGCACGTTAAAATCCACGCGGATAAAGACCCGCTTACCGGCAATATCGACGTCTTTGATTGTCTTCTTGATCATTTGATAAAAAAAGGGGCTATTTGTTTAGCCCCACCTGTGTTTTTGACGTTACCGTTTCGTCCCTAAAGCTGACGAAGATCGTCTTATACTTCTCACCGACCCACTTTACCGAAACAAAGGTACTCTTACCGCCTTTACCGCTGTAATACTCAGTTCCCCGCCCGCCGACGATGGCCTCGACCTCGGAACGCTTCATTCCGATCGCGATCTTATCGAACTTCTCGAGGGATACATCGTAATCCACGGGGCTGCCGGTCGGTGCAGAGGCTGCCGGCGAAGGTGCAGACGCCGCTGGGCGAACATTTGACTCACCGTCGCTTTTCGAAAGTTCCTGAAGCTGTTTAGGGCAGTTGCAGCCGAGAACTACAAGCACCAGAAATACGGCAAATAGATTCAGGGAGTTCTTCATGGCTCTGCGTGATTTATAACCCTTTGTCGGCAACATATTTAACAAGATCACGGACGCGGCACGAATAGCCCCATTCGTTGTCGTACCACGATAGGATCTTGATGCATGTGCCGTCGATGACCTTGGTGTTGTCTGCATCGACGATTGATGAATTGGGGTTTCCACGAAAATCTATCGAGACAAGCGGTTCTTCTGAAAACGCCAGAATGCCCTTCAGATCGCCGTTCGCAGCCTCTTTCAGAACACGATTGACCTCCTCGGTCGACGTTTCATTTTCGACATTTATTACTACGTCAACAAGTGAAACATTGGGCGTGGGTACGCGGACCGAGATACCATCAAATTTTCCTTTGAGCTCAGGTATTACCAGCGAGATCGCCTTTGCGGCCCCTGTCGACGTTGGGATCATTGACAGGCCCGCAGCACGAGCCCGCCGGAGGTCCTTATGGGGCAGGTCGAGCAGCTGCTGGTCATTGGTATAGCTGTGAATAGTATTCATCAGCGCGCTCTTGATCCTGAAATTATCGTGGATCACCTTTGCTACCGGAGCCAGGCAGTTCGTTGTGCAAGAAGCATTCGAGATAATGTGATGGTTGGCGGCATCGTACATTTCTTCGTTGACCCCCAACACGATCGTAACGTCCTCGCCTTTTGCGGGGGCTGAGATTATGACTTTTTTGACGCTGCCTCGCAGATGCTTTCGGGCCTCATCGGCGCTTGTAAATCGGCCGGTTGATTCGATCACCACCTCGGCCCCGACCTCGTCCCAGGGGATAAGCGACGGATCCTTTTCACTGAATACGCGAAAGCTCTCACCATCGACGTCAATCGACCCATCGCCCGGTGTGACCGACTGGTCGAGATTTCCCATTACCGAGTCGTATTTGAGAAGATGAGCGAGAGTCCTTGTATCGGTAAGGTCGTTAACCGCCACAAAATCTATATCGGCATCACCGAGACATGTTCGCAGGACATTGCGCCCGATCCTGCCAAATCCATTAATTCCTACTTTTATAGCCATTATTAACTAAAGCCCTCCGGAAAAGTTGCGCGTGTTAAAAAGACGATGATATCGCAAAAAAACACAGGACTCCAACGGGTCTGATCTTTGCCTTATCCCAGATTGTTGAAACAATCACATTTTCAAAGTCGTAGTAGCCGTTTGAGTTTTTAGCAGCAATACATAAGAATCAGGTGTTTCGATCCGGAGCCTCCAACCATGAAACTTTTGCGATTTCGCAGCCTCCCTATAATCAGTCTATTAGTTTGCTCAGCGGCCCTTTTGGCCCAGGCGGCCCCTCAGGACGAGCCGCAGGTGGCTAAGGTTATCACCACGCTTCCGGCAGCCCCATCCGCTTCAAAGCAGGAAGACAAGCCGGCAGCAGCTGTTTATTCCCCGTCGAACCTTTCCCGCGTGGGCGTCCAGACCGCTCAGCCGCAGCCGATCTCACTGAATGACGCGGTACGCCGTGCGCTGGAAAACAATAACGATATCGAAGTTTCACGGGACGACGTTCGCTTTCAGGAAACTCAGGTCCGGTCACTGCTTGGTATTTATGATCCGGTATTTACTGCATCGCCGACTTTTTCCCGAAGTTCCACCACCGGTTCCGCCGCTACGAACGATTTTCGCGTGAATGCCGATTTCAGCCAACTGCTGCGCCAGGGCGGTGGTAACTACCAGGTGTTTTTCAACAATACCCGCACCGAGAATGCCTTTGCTCAGGCGCAGGTTACGTCGGGCTCGGTAACCTCGGGCAGCAGTGCCATTTATTCGTCGCAGCTGGGGATCCGTTATACGCAGCCGCTTGCCCGAAACTTTCGAATCGACAACACGCGGCGACAGATCAATATTGCCCGCCGACGTTTGGAACAAACTGATTCTGATTTCCGGCTGCGGGCGACAGACACGATAACGCTCACCCAGCGGGCATATTGGGACTTTGTTTTTGCACTTCGAAATCAACAGAACCAGGTCGCAAACGTGAGTCTGGCCCGCGAGAATCTTCGCCAGGTGGAAGCAAGGATCGAGGCTGGGGCTGCGGCTCCGCTATCGCGGGCTGAGGTCGCGACTGAATTAGCTAACCGTGAAAGCGAACTGCTTCTTGCCACCCAGCAGGTGTCGATCTTTGAGAATTCGTTAAAAGAGTTAATTCTGCGAGATCCGCTATCTGTTGAATGGTCTCAGACCTTTGTTCCGACCGACGCACCTGTCGTTTCGCTTACTCCCGTAAGTATGGATGACGCGTTAAGGGATGCGATGGATAATCGGTTTGAGCTCAGACGTCTCCGGCTTCAACGTGAGATCAATGACGAAGACATCAGATACTTCAAGAATCAGACTAAGCCGCAATTAGATCTGAACACAACGTTTTCGCTTGCCGGACTTTCCAGAAGCGGAACGAACTCAGCGATAAACACTAACTTGCTGACATCGCCCGCCGACCTGCTGCTGCTCGACTCGCTCAATGCCACACGGGCGACACTCGGTCTGCCGACGATCGTCAATCCGGCTATTACATTTCCGCCCGGACCGGGATTTCTCTTTGGTGGGTTTCCGCAGTCACTGTCCAATATATTTCGGACCGACGCACCTAATTTTTCGATCGGGATGACGATCTCGTTCCCCTTACGCAATCGCACGGCAAAGGCAAACCTTGACGGAGCCCGCATCCAGCAGAATCAGTTGGAAGCCCAGACTCGGGGCCGCGAGCAGGCCATAATCGTCGAGGTCCGCAATGCCGTGCAATCAGTCGAAACAACAAGGCAGCGAGTGTTGACCGCCCGGCGAGCCCGAGAAAACGCGGAGATCCAGTTAGATGGTGAACAAAAGCTTTACGAGGCTGGCCGGTCTAACACTTTTCTTCTGTTCCAACGCGAAAATGCTCTAACAAATGCGCGAAACGCCGAGATCCGTGCCGAGACTGATCATAACAAGGCGATAGCCGATCTGCAGCGGGCCACCTCAACTTCGCTTACCGCAAACGGCATTCAGATAGTGGCTCCGGTACCGATCCCTCCGCGATGATCGTTTCTGCAAAAGTTCAAGAAAAGTGTCGCACATTCGCGGCACTTTTTAGTTTTTGAACAAAGTCTGCGAGAATTTACACGATGAAAATATCGGCGACGATCATCGTCCGAAACGAGGAGGAAAATCTTGCCGCTGTTTGCGAGAGTGTCTCATGGGCCGATGAGATCGTGATCGTCGATTCAGACTCGACCGACAGGACTGTTGAGATCGCCCAACGATTTACCGACAAAGTATTCAATCGCGAATTCCGGGGTTTCAAGGACAAGCACGAATTCGCAGATTCAATTACGTCCGGCGATTGGATCTTCTGGATCGATGCTGATGAACGCGTAACGCCCGAACTCCGTCAATCGATCGAAGATCTCCGAAACGCCGATCTTGAAACGCTGGCTGACGGATACCGGATAGCAAGGCGGACATTCTTTCTGGATAAATGGATACGTCATTGCGGGTGGTATCCGGATTATCAGATGAGGCTGTATCGAAAGGATCTTAGTTATTGGGACGGCGTCGCTCCGCACCAGACGGCCCGAGTTCGTGGAGACGTAAAAACGTTAAATGGCGAATTTCTACATTACACAAAGAACTCATTGAGCGAGTATCATCGGGTTTTGGATTCCTACGCCACTCTGGCCGCCGAGCATTTGGTGCTAAACGAAAAACGGGTCGGGGGGTTAGGCATCTTTACCGGAGCCATCGCTGCTTTCCTGAGGACCTATCTAATCAAGCAGGGTTTCAGGGACGGTATTTACGGCCTGATCATTGCGATGTTTACAGGATACGGTGTCTTTTTAAAGTATTCTAAAGTGTGGGAACTCAATAATAAGCAAAAATGAAGACTGTGATACTTTGCGGCGGGCGCGGCACACGCCTCGGAGAACACGGCCGATCGATCCCAAAGGCTCTGATCAGCATCGGCGGAAAACCGATACTCTGGCACCTGCTGAATATCTATAAACATCATGGCGTCGACGAATTCGTGCTGTGCTTAGGTTTTCTGGGCGATGAGATACGCAGCTATTTCTCGGCGTCCGAGTATAGCGGGACGACTGTTTTTGCCGAAACGGGGCTTGATACGAATACCGGCGGACGGTTATATCAGGTCAAGGAACAAGTAGCCGGCGAGGAGTTGTTTTGCGTAACCTATGGCGATGGGCTGGCCGATGTGGATATTGGCCGGCTGGTTAAATTTCATCGGGAACACGCTAAAATTGCTACCATCACAGCGGTCCATCCTTATTCGAATTTTGGCCTTATCGACATTGAGGAAAGTGGCGCGGTAACTCGATTTCGTGAAAAACCTCTGTTGAAGGAATGGATAAATGGCGGCTTTTTTGTTTTTGACCAAAGGATCTTCGATTATCTCGACGCAAACTGCACTCTGGAACGCGAGCCGTTCGAAAGGCTGAGCCGAGACGGCAAAATGATGGCATTCCGTCACGAAGGTTTCTGGAAGTGTATGGACACGTTCAAAGACAGTCTGGAATTCGAACAGATCTGGAGCGAAGGTGCACCCTGGAAGATCTGGTAAATAATCATATGAATCAATTTTGGAACGATCGAAGTGTATTTGTAACTGGAGCGACAGGTTTTGTCGGAGCTAATTTGTCGTCCCAACTCGCAGCGAAGGGCGCCCGGGTGGTTTGCCTTCAACGAGATGAGACAAATCCTAATTCACTCGATCTTTTACGTTTGAGAGAGAAAGTGACGGTTGTCCGCGGGTCGGTTGAGGACCTTGCTTTAATGGATAGGGTCTTGAATGAATATGAGATCGACGCCGTCTTTCATCTCGCGGCACAGGCGCTCGTCGGGGCCGCAAATCGTTCACCGATGTCCACATTCGAATCGAACATTCGTGGAACATATATTTTGCTCGAAGCATGCCGGACCAGCAGGACCGTGACGCGTGTCGTCGCAGCGTCCAGCGACAAGGCCTACGGCTCGCATACGGACCTGCCCTATAACGAGAATTTTTCCCTTGACGGGCGATTTCCATATGACGTTTCAAAGGCATGTACCGATCTCATTGCTCAATCATTTGCCCATACGTTCGGCCTGCCGGTGGCGGTGACACGCTCGGCGAATATTTATGGCCCGGCTGACGCGAACCTTTCGAGGATAATCCCCGGAACGATCGTGTCCCTGCTGAAAGGAGAGCGGCCGATTATTCGGTCTGACGGCACGCCGATGAGAGACTTTATTTTCACCGACGATATAGTCGACGGCTATCTCTTGCTGGCTGAGAACATCGATGATGCAGTGGGTGAGGCGTACAACTTTGGCTCCGACGAACCGGTCTCAATGCTCAATCTGGTCGAAACGATAATTCGCACGATGGGTATGGAGGGTAAAGTAGAGCCAGATGTCCTGCTGAGCTCGAAAATCGAGAACGAGATAGATGCCCAGTATCTCGAATCGTCAAAGGTCGAAGCGAAATTTGGTTGGCAGCCTAAGGTTACTCTTGCCGAAGGACTGGAAAAGACGGTCGACTGGTACCGCCGAAACTGGGTCTAGAATACAACGCCTACACTGCCGTACTCATCTTAGGGAACAGTATAAAAGTCCAAGTGCGGTATAGTTTAATTACGATGATAAAAGCGATCCTATTTACGACCGCGGTATGCTTGGCCCTTTTTAGCGGCGCGATGGCCCAAAAAGGCGTCGACCCGCAGACTCAAAAAATAAAGGACGAGGGTAATAAGGTAACGTCGCGACCGACTGACGCGTCCCGCTCCTGGGACTTTGGAAAAGGTAAAACCAGGGTTCGCGAGTTATTGCCGAATCCTTATAGGCTTAATGCCCGGCGGGATGTTCTGGTCGCCTCCATAATCGACACTCTTCGCGAAAAGAGAATAATCGTAGATGAGGCTGCATCGAGACCGCAGGAAGGTATAATCATCACTCAGCCCTTTGTATTTGCTAAGGGCTCTGTCATTACCCAAAATGAACTCAATCGATACGGCGTGCTTGAGTTTAGGGATGGTGCGTGGACTCGAGCTCAATATACGCTGACGATCGAGGTCCAGTCGATTGACGGTATTCAAAACAATGTTACCGTGAACGCCAAGGTTGAAGGCCGGGCCGGCAACGGACTGATATCGGAGTGGGTGACCGTCAGAAGTTCGGGCGTGGCCGAAGATGAATTTTTGGCAAAGCTGGTCGAAGCGATCACCGGAGTATCACCGGAACCGCTGCAAGATTCGCCCTAGGTTTTTATGTTATTGCTCTTCACACGAATAACTTTAATGTTGGTCGTCAGCCTTGGCGGCACTTTGTTGTGCTCGGCGCAAGCGGCCGCGGATAACCAGACCTCAGTGATTCCGACGCCGCCGGACAAGATCAGTGAAACACGCCCGCGTACGATCAGAGATACCCTCGAGAAAATGCGCATCGAAAGAGAAAAGAAAGAGTTTGAGCAAATGCTCGGGCGTAGTAAAGAGGCGGTGAAGATCACCGAGGAAGTAGAAACTTCCTTTACAAAAAAAGGGCGACTGACGGAAAAAGAGATCGCGAAACTCGGTACGGTTGAAAAGTTAGCAAAGCAGATCAGAAAAGACCTCGGCGGAGCTGATGACAAAGAACAGATTCAGCCCAGAGATGGTTCTTATGACTCACTGGACGCGATAAAGTCATTAAGATCGTTAACCGAAGACTTATTTGACGAATTGAAGAAAATGACCCGGTTTTCCATATCGGCCGCAGCAATTCAGAGTACAAATGCCGTTTTGAGGCTTACGAGATTTCTTCAGATCTCACGATAAAACTTCGCGATATGAGATCGGCAGTTTCGATTCCCTTTCTTTTCTTACTTCTTTTACTACAACCTTCCACCTTAATTTCGCAGACCGAAAGTGACCCGATCATTACAGTCGATTCATCGTTGGTTATCCTGAATGCATCTATAACAGATCGTTCCGGAATGGCTGTCAGCGGATTAGGGCCTAAACTGTTTCGAGTTTTCGAAGACGGCGTGGAGCAGGAAATTCAATTATTTGAGGCTGAGGAAACGCCCTTTGCTGCAGTCATATTGTTGGATACGTCCGGCAGCATGGAAAGCCGCGTGTCGCTCGCCCGTTCCGCAGCTATCCAGTTTCTACAAGGGCTTAGGCTTGGCGATAGGGTGGCGATATTTAATTTCGATTCTAAGATCGAGATGGTTCAGGATTTTTCCAACAGCAGGGATATGCCGGACCGGTTTTTTGATCTTAAGGCTCGTGGAATGACCGTTCTTAACGACGCTGTTTATAAGGCGGCTGAATTACTGGCTGAGCGTCCCGAAAAGCGGCGGGCAGTAATAGTCCTGTCTGATGGAGCCGATTCCATGAGTCGCAAGAGTGCTGAAAATGCATTGCAAACCGCACTGCTGGCGGGTGTTACGATCTACACCGTCGATATGTCGGGACCAACCACTGGGCGCGACCGGATCCAGAATCAGGGTGTTCTCAAGAACTTCGCTGAAAAATCCGGTGGCCGATTTATCGCGACACCGGGTGGAATAAAAATGCGAGATGCTTTCAAGCAGATCGTCGAAGAACTTGGAATGCAATACACAGTGGCCTATCAACCGTCGAACATCAAAAAGGACGGAAAATGGCGCGAGATCGACCTACGCATTTCCCGTCCGAACTTAGTTATCCGCACTCGTAAAGGCTATCGGGTTCCGAAAGCCAAATAGACTGGTTAATCCCCCGCCAGTACGAACGTAACGATCATTGTTACCGAAAACTGTGTAACGCTGCCGTTATCGACATCGACCTTTTGCTCTTTTACCCAAGCACCTCGAATGTTGTCGACTGTTTTAGAGGCTTTCTCGATCCCCTTTTTAATTGCATCTTCGAACCCGACGGTTGAAGTCGATGTGATCTCAATATTCTTAGCTACTGACATAAGTTTCTCCTGACTGTTTGAATTCGGGCATAAATCAGCCGCGTTCAGTCTTGTTCTTAAGTTTATCCTTGTGCCGGGCCAAAGCCAATTCGATCAGTTCATCGATGATTTGCGGCATAGACTTACCGGTTCCTGCCCACATTTTGGGAAAGCCGGACGCGTCGGTCAGTCCCGGCATCGTGTTGATCTCATTAACGAGTAACGCACCGTTGTCGTTTCGAAGGAAAAAATCGACGCGTGCCAGACCGGAACCGTCGATCGCTTTGAACGCGGTCACCGCCATTTTCCTGATCTTTTCCGTCAATTCATCTGAAACAGGTGCAGGAACGACAAACTCGTTATTACCGGTCCCCGAATACTTTTCCGTGTAATCAAGAAACTTCTTGTTGTCGTCTCGGATCAAATACTCGCCCGGCAAACTAGCAATGGGTTCATTGTTACCCATCACTGCACATTCGATCTCACGCATTTCGAGGCCCTCTTCGATAATGATCTTTCGGTCGTATTCCGCCGCCAGACGTATGCCTTCTTCGAGTGATGCTGCGTCGACCGCTTTCGAAATACCAACCGACGAGCCGAGGTTGGCGGGCTTGACGAAACACGGATATCCCAGCTTTGCCTCTATCTGCGGGATCACTGACGACCGGGGCTTTTCCCATTCGTCGCGAAGGAACCAAACATATTTACAGATCGGCAGACCGGCATCGCGGAACAGTATCTTCATAAAAGCCTTGTCCATCCCGCAGGACGAAGCCAGTACGCCGCATCCAACATATGGGATCCCAGCCATTTCGAGAAGACCCTGGATCGTTCCGTCCTCGCCATAGGTCCCGTGGAGTACAGGGAATACAACGTCCAGCGGAATGTTGGTCTCACTGATGCTGCTGTTACTGCTGCCAAGTACCAGTAAACCCTTTACCGACGTATCACCGGAAAGCGCAATGAGAGATTCCGAGGGATCACCCTGGCTGTCATGAAAAACTTTTTGCGTGTGATCGGGAAACTGCCTTACAGATTCCGCCGACGAGAGCCATCGCCCGTCCTTCATAATGGCGATCGGCACGACATCGTACTTTTCACTGTCGATGTTCTCAATCACCGTCCTGGCCGAACGGATCGAGATCTCATGCTCACCCGATCTGCCGCCGAATATAACTCCAACGCGTTTTTTCATTGTTCTGTATGTACCGGCAATTGTCGGTTGTGTCTTACAGGATCGTCTTGCCCAGCGCCGAAAGTATCAATTCACACGCCAATTCCACAGTAATATTGCTTTGGTCCAACAACGGATTGACCTCGACGATCTCGAAGGAACGCATTCCGCCGTGAGCCGCGATCATTTCCAGTGCAAGATGAGCTTCGCGATAGGTTGTGCCGCCCCTGACAAGAGTGCCCGAGCCCGGTGCAAAACGAGGGTCGATCATGTCAACATCAAAAGTAACGGCATACCCACCGGGTGCTTGCGAGGCTATCTCGATCGCGTCTTCGACGCAGGCATTCATTCCCCGTCGGTCGATATCGCTCATAGTAAAAAACTGTTGTCTCAGACCCAACTCTTCTATTTGCCTTCTTTCACCGACATCGACGTCGCGAGCTCCGATGTGGGCAAGATACTTAGTAGTCAGTTTTGGAGCATAACCACACAATTGCGTGAGATCTGGATGGCCTCGACCGAGCAAGGCGGCCAACGGCATTCCGTGAATGTTTCCCGATGGAGAAGTCTCAGGGGTATTTATATCCGCATGGGCATCAAACCAAATGAGGCCGATCTTAGTTCCCTGCTTTTTGTAATGGTTTGCAATAGCCGAAAAAGTCGGGATCGCGATAGAGTGGTCGCCGCCAAGGATGACAGGGAAATCCCCCTCCGTCAGAATCTGCGATATAGATGAAATGATCTTGTCACTGGCGGCGAGCATTTCATCAAGGTTTTTTGGATTTTGCCCCTCGATAACACTCGCAGGTGGAAGGATATGAACGTCACCGCGATCATTGACTTCGTAACCGAGATCTCGAATATGTTCCGAAAGGGTACGACCTCTGACCCGTGATAATCGCATGGCGTTAACGCCTAGTTCGCTTCCTGATTTTCCCGCACCAAACCCGAGCGGTACACCGAGGATCGAAACACTGCCTTTGTTTTCTGTCATTACCTATAATTCTCCAAATCCGTCGGCAAAAAGGGTTTCTATTGATGTCATCGCC
This sequence comes from Pyrinomonadaceae bacterium, assembly GCA_041751355.1. Classification (GTDB taxonomy): domain Bacteria; phylum Acidobacteriota; class Blastocatellia; order Pyrinomonadales; family Pyrinomonadaceae; genus OLB17. The sequence continues at coordinate 19,615 of JBGSXN010000160.1, read as the reverse complement.
TCGGCTTCGTCGTCGCCGTCGGTCGTCAATATCAGGACCGAGCCGCATCCGGCCGCGATATACAGGACGCTCAGGATCGACTTGGCGTCTGCCGACACGCTGCCGTCGACCCGGGAAATCTTTATGATGCAATTAAATTTACCGGCCAGCCTGACCAGTTTGGCCGCGGCACGAGCATGAAGACCAAGAGCGTTTCGAACTGTGATCGTACGCTCAAGCATCTTTCCGCAGTTTTTGTGGCTCAAGCAGCGCGCCCGCCTGACAGATCGCTTCTTTGCCTTGATCCTCGACCTCTTTCGCCAGTTCCCTAAGAGTGGTCGCGCGGTCGGTCGAGGCAAGTTTGATCACCATAGGCAGATTTACACCGGTAACTAATTCGACCTCGTCTTCTTTCAGAAACATTGCCGCGATATTCGTCGGCGTGCCGCCAAACATATCTGTTAAGAGCAGCACTCCGCTGCCGGCCGATACATGGGCAATAGCTCGCGCGATCTCGCCCTTTGCCATTTCTACGTCGTCATGCCATCCGATCGAAACGGCGGTTACATGACTGACGTCACCGACGACCGCCTCAGCCGCCGCCACCAGCTCGGTTGCGACTTGTCCGTGCGAGATGATCACACCTCCGATCCTTTTTTCTTTCAATTCATCCATCTCACTTTCTCCTTCGTTCACTTCTGAATGTCACGGTGGCTCACAGTTGCGTCAAAGCCTTTATCTTTCAATGTTTTCCGGACAGTGTTGGCCACCATGACCGAGCGGTGTCGGCCACCCGTACATCCGATTCCGATAGTCAAATACGACTTTCCCTCCCGCTGATATCGCGGAAGCAGATAAAGGAGAAGATCGTTAAAACGATCGATAGTTTCTGTTACCTCAGGCTGGGCCAGCAAATAGTCGATGATCTCAGGATCTTCGCCGACAAGGTGTTTCAGATCTTTTTGAAAGTAAGGATTCGGAAGATGCCTAACATCAAAAAGAAGGTCGACCCCATGTGGCGGCCCGTATTTGTGCCCAAAACTGACGACCTCGACCTTCAGCGGTATGCCGGCGTCAAAACCAGAGAATTTTTGAACGATCAGCCGTCGAAGGGTGTGAACGGTATGATCAGATGTGTCAATGATCAGATCGGCCATCTTCCGGATCTCATTCAAGGCCCGCCTTTCGGCCCGGATCGCAGTTAAAAGTCCTTTCCCTTTATCCGCCGGATGGGGCCGGCGGGTCTCAGAAAATCGACGCTGGAGGACCTGGTCCGAGGCTTCAAAAAATACGACGAACGGCTTAAGTTCCTGTTTGGCGAGATTCGCGATCTCATCCGGAAACTCCGAAAGAAAATGTCTCTCACGTATATTTATTACGAGCGCCGCCTTTTCAATCGCGGGCTGGCCGGCATCAGTTGGCAAAAGAAGCCGGCCAAAGGTAGAAAGCATGGTCAGAGGCAGATTATCGACACAAAAATAACCCAGGTCCTCGAGCGAATCGGTCGCCGAACTCATTCCCGAGCCGCTCAGGCCGGTAATTATTACGAATCCCGGTAATTCCCGATTCTCAAGCCTTTTTTTTGGCATATAAGGAAGTCGAATTCGTCGAGACCGATGCCGCTGGAAATATCCCAGCGTAATGAATGACTGCTGGCAGAGATCCGTTAAGACTGAATCAATCCGTAGTTGCCGTCTTCGCGACGAAAAATAACGCCGATCGAGCCGCTGTCGGAATTTCTGAACATCAGGATCTGCTTTTTTGAGCCATCGAGCTCCATTGCGGCTTCGTCGGGTGACATAGGCTTGGCAGCCAAACTGCCGGAGTCGACAATTTTTGGCGAACTAACAGCCATTTCGGCAACATCGGCAGGCGTTGAAACTACAGCCGAAGCCTTTGGTGCCCTGTGAGACTTATCGATCACTTTGTCCTTCAATTTACGAGCCTGCTTTTCGATCTTTCCGATCGACTGCGACAGTGATTGGTACATATCGGAGTTTGACGATACAGCCGTCAACGCCTCGTTGCGCCAGTTGATCAGTATTTCAGAACGGTGCCGACCCCGTTCTACCTCTATGATCACATGCACCTTAACCGGCTTGCCGCCAAAGATATTCTCGATCTTCGCAAAATGGTCTTCCACGTGAGCGCGGAGCGCCGGGGTGACCTCGATATGTCGTCCTGTAAATTCAAATTTCATATAACAGTTTTGCGCTCCCGCGAGCCGGGAATGTGCATTTGGTCGCGGTATTTGGCGACCGTCCTCCTTGATAATTTAACACCTTCTTTAATCAGAACCTTTGCGATCTGGTCATCAGTCAGAGGCGACCGCGTGTCCTCATCCTCGATCATCTTTTTGATCCTTAGTTTGAGGATGCGGGTAGAAACCTCTTCACCTTCTTCATTTAGCATTCCTTCGCTAAAAAATCGCCTTAACTCAATGACGCCCTGGGGTGTGTGAGCATATTTGCGATTCACGACGCGCGAGATCGTCGAGAGGTGCATCCCAATATCCTCGGCGATGTCCTTGAGCATCATAGGCTTGATATGCTCGACGCCCTTGTCCAGGAAATCACGCTGTCGTGAAATTATGCACTCGACGACTCGATAAATGGTTTGACGCCGATGCTCGATATTGCGGAGCAGGTCGACCGCACCACGAACCTTTTCTTTAATAAAGTCCTTGGTTTCCTTGGTCGTATCGGTCTTGTCCAACATCGTGTGGTATGTCGGGCTAATTCTCAGTCTGGAGGTGCCGTCATCGGTAAAATAGATAACGTATTCATCGTCCAGCTTTTCAATATAGACCTCGGGCGAAACAAAAAGGGCCTCTTCAGAGGAATACCTGCGGCCCGGGTAAGGGTCAAGCCGCCGAATCTTGTCAATCTCCTTGTCAAGTGCGTGGATCTCTATGCCAGTCGACTTTGCCAGATGTTGCAGGCGATGCGGCTGAAGGTCTTCAAAGTGCTCGCGGACCAGTGTGGCAGCAAGACTCTCACCTTCACCAGCCGCGACTAATTGGGCAACGAGACAATCCTTTACATCGATTGCTCCACAGCCGACGGGGTCAAACTGCATTACGATACTTCTGGCACGCTCGACAACATCTATGGCACAACGACATGCTTCTGCTATCTCTTCGACTGACGCGGATAGCCTGCCGTCTTCGTCGAGATTGCCAATGATCTGAATGGCTGCTTGGTCGAGATCGTCGCTCAGGGTTAAAAGGCTAAGCTGCCATTCGAGATGCTCGCTTAGTGTCGGCGAGTGCGTCAGGAATTGCTCAAAGCTCGGAGCGTCGTCTTTATATTCGATCTCCTGGGTCCGGTATCCCGGATCAAGATAATCCTGAAATTCGCGCCCATAGTCGATCTCGTCAAATGAGTCTGAGGATTCGCCGTGAACTTCGTCGTCACCGTCGTGTTCGACGGCCCCTTTTTCGTCCCCATTAAGCGTTGAACCGTCGGGGACAACTGCATCAAAGTTGGCTAAAGGATCGATTCCGGACTCGGCAGCGTCCGCAGTCCCCGAGCCATCATTATCGAGCCCGTGATCCAGCCCGTCCGAGTGCTGATCCAGGATATTTTCACCGATCTCCTGTGTTTCCTCGCCGGGAAGCACTTCCTCTAAAACAGGATTGGCTACCATTTCCTGCTCGATCAACTCAGTCAACTCCAAAGAGTTCATCTGCAGCATTTCGATACGCTGGCGCAACTGAGGCGTCAGTACCATCTTTTGCTGAAGCTGTGTTGTGAGCCTTAAGGAAGACATATCCTTGTGATTCTACGGCAAATTTGACGTGGGCTGGTGCCGCCCCACGCAAAAACTGTTCCTAAACGAATTATAACGATTTAGCAGGAAAAATGGAAAAGTGTTCTGACTACAAAGAGAATCTTTCACCGAGGTATAATCGTCGAACCTCGCTATCCTCGATCAGTTCGCCGGGGCTGCCTGATCGAAGGATCTTGCCGTCAGAAAGGATGTAAGCACGGTCGGTTATATCGAGAGTTTCTCTTACATTATGATCGGTTATAAGTATTCCGATCCCCTGCCGCTTAAGGTAGAGAATGATCTCACGGACGTCGTCAATGGCGAGTGGGTCGATACCCGCGAACGGTTCATCCAGCAGAATGAACTGCGGTTCGGTAGCAAGACACCGGGCGATCTCGACCCGCCGCCGCTCGCCGCCCGATAATGCATCCCCGCGAATTTTCCTCACGTGCGAGATCCCAAATTCTTCGAGAAGTTCTTCAAGGCGGGCAAAGCGGCCGGCTCGGCCGATCTTCATCGTTTCGAGGACAGCGAGAATGTTCTGCTCGGCAGTCAGTTTTCTAAAAACCGATGGCTCCTGCGGTAGATATCCGAGACCCATCCGGGCACGCAGGTACATCGGCAAACTCGTTACGTCACGTCCGTTAAGGATGATCGAGCCCTTTTCGGTCTGTTCCAAACCGACCAGCATGTAGAATGTCGTTGTTTTGCCCGCCCCGTTTGAGCCGAGCAGACCCACGACCTCACCCTGGCTTACATTTACGCTAACGTCGTCCACGACTCGACGGCCGCTGTAGGTCTTTTGAATATGTAATGCGGCCAACGCATCGGCGGCCACTTCGCCGTTCGGGGAGGATAGACTGTTGCCGTTAGACTCGTTCATTCGTTAGGCACTTTAACTTTATAGACAGACCTCGTGCGGCCTGAAGGATTCTGTGTCGATCTACCTTCGGCGACGACCCGCCGCTCTCGCATTAAGAAGGTGATCTCGGCATTCTGCGAAGACCCGCTTTCCGCATCGCTAATAATTGCCGGCTGTCCCCTAAGGATCGCCGTTTCATCCGCAGCGGTATATTGGGCCCAACTGCCTGTTGCTCGCCTGCCGGGCTGTGTTATCACCACATTATTCTCGGCTACGGTCCGCGAAAGCTCATTTTTCTCGTCCAGGAAAACGTCCGCAGAACCGGCCGTGATCCGGTCTGTTCCCTGTCTGATGTCGACGGAATCGCGGTATTGCAGCAGCCGGGTGTCTCGATGATACGTCATCGAGCCAGCAGAGGCAGATGTCGGGACAATGGATCCGGTACCGCCCCGGAGGCGAGCGGCGTACAAAGCGCTTTGCACATTGCCCTGGGCCACAAACCGTCCGCTTTTTTGATCGATGGCGATCCGGTCGCCGCGGACATAATTATTCTCCTGCCATCCACGCGCATTGCCCGTATAAACGGCGGTTTCCGCAGCATGGTCGATCTCGGCATTGCCGCTAGTAAGAAATATTGGCTTACCAGATCCGCCAAAGGGCGATGCGTCACGCATTTGCTTTGAACTGTAATACGTTGTGCTGACCGAGCCTCTCAAATAAGATCGGTTAGCACTTGTATGCCAATCGATCTCCTGGGCCTTGGCCCGCGCACGCGAATCCCACACAGTCGGTTCACCGCCGCGAAGTTTCAATATCTGGTCGGACTGAGTAAATGTAAATTGAGATGCGACGGCATTTCGATCTAACTCGACGAATTTGGCATTACCGGCAGCTTCCAATGTTTCAATGTCATTGCTGCCCGGATTGAAATGAGCGGTCATCCGGTCTGATGTTAGTGTCTGGGTTCCTCGCGATTCAGACTTAACGGTCGGGACGCGGATTGCCTTAGTTTTGTTGGCGGCCACGCAGGTCCGAACATTACTGCCGGTTGGAAAAAATTCACAATCAAATCTTGCAGCATTTACCGTCGTTCGATAGTTTTTGACATCGGCAGTCAGGGGCTCGACAAACAGCTCAGCGTTGCCCACTGCCTCTGCTTTCTGCATGTCCTTGCCGTTTGCGTGGAATACGGCTTTGACCGTATCGGCCGTGACCCGTTTATTAGAATTTCCCGGGTTCCCGGTGGGCGAATTAAGCTGGATCGTGGTACGCCCGTCTGTCCTAAGGCTCTCAATGAGACCGGCTCCCTTGAACGCAATGCCAATTCCCCGGGCGGCATTCGTCAAAACCCGTGTATATTCACTGCCTTCCTTTGGAATGATCTCAACCGCACTCGGACCGATCGCATTCGCATTTCGGAGCGTTCCAGAATCGTTGAACGAAGCATTGAGTTCAGGAGCAGTCACCAGCGTCGTCCGTTCGGGCGTCGACTGGCGGGCTGAGGAATTGCCGCGTACGATTGCTTCCTTTATTTTGCCGTTTGCGAACAAATCGGCAAAAATCGTATCGCCCTTGAGAAGATCACCTGCCTGCCGTATCTCGGAACCGCCCGTTAAGGCCGCTTTGCCCGCTGTTCGTTCGTAGACGATCTCGCCGGCGCGAATATCCGTCAGTTCATTCGCGGATGCTGTGACTATGTGAGCACCATGCTTAAGTTCAAACCGGTCGGCATCTTTGTTGTAAAGTGCGTAGCCCGCTTCGATATTGCTGGGCGATGTTCCCTGTTCCGTCGTCGTTATACGGACGTTATCGAAAAGTTCCAATACCTTAAGCTGGGCGGATTTGGCTGCTTCTCCGGTAAAACTCAGCAAAGCGCGGTCCGCGTTTATATCAGTATTTCGCTCGGCTCCTTTACCCGTCCTCGATGCCAAATTGATCGCGACAGCTGTTTTTAATGAAATATTATTTGCTGCCTGGTCGAACACGGCGGAGCCGGCGTTGATCTTGGCATAACGGATGTTCGATCGAGCCAGTTCCGGCGAGTCAAAGGTTTCGATCTCGACATCCTTAAGCAGTTCGATCCGCTTTCCGCCGATATTCACTATCGCCCCGAAAGACTTGCCTTTGACATTTTCGCGGTCGAATTCGACTGCCTCATCCGCCTCGGCAATTTCGGTGCTTTTTGTGTAAACAAGGTGGTTAGTTTTAACTTTCAGGGCCTGACGCGTTTCGATATTAACGTTGCCTTTGAAATAGGCGGTAAAATTCTTGTCTGCCTCCGGTATATATAACGCACTCTCCGATGACATTATGTCTTTTGAAACACCGTCGTCAGCATAGACCTCAAGGTACACGTTCTGCAGTTCCTGATGATTGTCGGCAAAGGTCTTGGCGTGATCGGCTTTTATATAATACTTAGGAATTTCACCATCTGTTTCCAGTCTTTCGTATCCATTTATCTCAGCAACGACGTCAGTTGAAAGCTGGGCATGCTCGCCCTTGAGTCGAAAAGGCGTATTCGATCGTTCCCGGTAAAAGCCGGCAGCGACTATGAGTATCGCAACCCCAAGAGCGGCCACAGCCGCAACCCGGAAATACTGGGGCAAACTGGCCCTCAGCCTGTATTCTTTTAGCTTGATCTCCTTGGGGTCTGACACTCGGTTAATTATCTGCTCTTAGATCTTCGACGACAAGTTGAAGGCGGGTGTTTCCCTGCCAGGAATTTGCCTCGGCGACGTAAGCTAATTCGATGCGAGAATTGGGTTTGAGAGTTTGCCCTTTTGATCGTTCCACCCCGTCCCACCAAACGGCTTCGAATTGCCGTCCGTCCTCGCCGAATAGTTTCAGCTTAAGATGCTTATCTTTCATCACATGCGGATCGTCCTTCAGGACAAGTCCCCTGGTGACAAATACGGGTTTAGGATTGCCCGCACCAAATGGTTCAAAGGAGTTAAGGCTTTCGACCAGATCAAGGCTGAGGGATTGGCTTGTTAATAGCGCGTCGATCTTTAGTTCCGGTATCAGGTCATCCTCGGTGAGCGTCGAGAGGGCATATTCATTGAGCCTTTGCTGCAATGCCGGAATATTTTCCTGCTTTATCTTCATGCCCGCAGCCGCCGCATGGCCGCCGTATTGTTCGAAAAGGTCCTCGCAGGTATCCAACGCATTGAGAAGATGAAAGTTCGAAATGCTTCGCGCGCTGCCGTGGCCGATGCCGTCTTTCACCGAGATCACAATCGTCGGGCGGCAGAGCTTTTCCGCGATCCGAGATGCCGCCAGCCCTATCACTCCCTGATGCCATCCTTCACCTGAAACGACCACAAAATGCTGCTGCGTGATCCCCTCAGTTTCGAATAAAGCTAGTTCGGTGATTTGTTGCTGGACCTGCTGCCGTTCGCGGTTGCGGCTATCCAGAACTCCGGCTAATTGCCGAGCCTGTGTAAAATCACCGCTTTCGAAGAGCTCGACCACATGTCTGGCGACATCCATCCTGCCTGCGGCATTGATCCGGGGACCGATGCGAAAACCGATGTGATAGCTGGTCATGTCGGATCTGCAGTCAGCGATTTCCATTAGAGCTTTCAGGCCCCAGTTGTCAGTTTTCGGAAGGTCGAGAAGCCCCATCGCCACGATGGCGCGGTTTTCTCCCGTCAGGTTCATTACGTCGGCAACCGTCCCGATGGCCGCGATCTTTAGAAATCCCGGAACTTTGCTCTCCAGTCCCTTTTCCCGCAGTAAAGCGTGGGCCAGCTTGAACGCCACGCCTACCCCCGCGAGGTTTTTGTCGGGATATGTGCAGCCGGTCTGGTTGGGATTTACCACTGCAACTGCCGGTGGATTTCCCCGAACCTCATCGGAAAGATGATGATCGGTCACGATCACGTCGAGGCCGTGATCCCGGGCCCATTGGAGCGGCTCGAAACTGCGAATACCGCAGTCAACACTGATGACGAGCGAAACTCCATCTTTTTGCGCCTCTTCCAGAGCAGGAACATTTATCCCATAACCCTCGGTAAAGCGGTTCGGACAATGAAAAACGGAGTCCGAGCCGAGCAATGAAAGCATTTTGCGCAGCAACACGGTCCCGGTCGTCCCGTCAACGTCGTAATCGCCCCAGATCATGATCTTTTCGTTTTTAGCAATAGCTGTCTGGATGCGGTCGACAGCCTCTCGCATTCCCTTTAGCAGGAATGGCTCGTGCAGATGGTCATTGCATGGATTTAAGAATTGAAACGCTCTTTCAGATGTTTCGTGTCCGCGGGCTATCAGCAGTGCAGCAATGATTGGTTTAACGTTGAGTTCGCGAGCAAGGCGGTTCACGGCATCGGCGTCGTGTTTGCGGATTGTCCAACGTTTTTTCACTTGTATAAAGAACCGGGCCTATTCTACGACCGGGCTGATGACACCCTGCCACAGCAGCACAAGGATCACCGTACCTAAAATCAAACGATAAATTATAAAGACTCCGGTGGAGTTACGTTTCAAGAACGCGAGGAGGCCCCAGATCGAGAGATAGCCCACAATTCCCGCGACAATGCTTCCGACGAATAGCGGCATAAAGCTTCCCGACGGCAGAATATCCCAGGCGTGACGCAACTCGAGCAGCCCACTCGCGCTGATCGCAGGAATGGACAATAAAAAAGAAAACCGAGCGGCGGTTTCGCGTTTTTGGCCCGCGAACAGTCCGCCCATGATCGTGGAGCCTGAGCGGCTGGCGCCTGGCATAAGAGCTAAAACCTGTGTTAGACCGACGATCAGCGCGTCGGAGAGGCCCAGATGACGGATCTCTTTTCGCTGGCTGCCGACAAATTCAGCGATGATTAGAAGAATGGCGATCACGATAAGCATTATTGCGATCACCCAAAGATTTTTGGTTGTGGGCCCTTCGATAAAATCCTTAAACAAGAGTCCCACAACACCGATGGGGATCGAGCCAAGAATGATCAGCCATCCCAGCCACGCTTCCTCAGAGAGCCAGATCGGCCGAACGCCGTCGGTCCCTGAGAACCTCATTCCTCGTTTGCCCGTCAGCAGGGCGAAATGGTCCCGCACAAATGCGCTCGCAATGCCCCAAATATCCGACGCAAAGTAAACAAATACTGCAGCCAGTGTCCCCAATTGGATCACTGCCATCGTTGCGGTTATTTGGGCCGGATCGCCGCTATAGAGGTTCAAAAATCGACTCGCAAAAACCAGATGAGCGGTCGAACTGATCGGGATGAATTCTGTCAGGCCCTGGACTATGCCGAGGATGATCGCCTGTAATAAGTCCATAAATTGAGAATGATGGAGGAGGTTGAAATAAACCTTTGTTTCGGGACAGAATCAATTTAGCATACCGATTGCGAACAGACTATTCACGAAAGCGGGCACGGCCGGCTATTCGGTCATAGATCCATGCCGGCATAAACTTCCCTGCTCGAACGATCGTGGCCAATTGCCATGGAAACGCGGCAAACTTCTTTTTCTTCTCGATCGCTTTCATGAAAAGTGGTATCGCCGCGTCGAGGTCCATCAGGAATGGCATCTTGCTCGACCGGCCGGATGTCAGAGGTGTCCTGATAAATCCCGGCTGAATGATCGTAACGGCGACCCCTGAATGTTTGATATCGAGCCGAACGCTTTCGAAAAACGCGGTCATTCCGGCCTTGCTGGCTGAATATGCGGCCGATCTGGGAAGGCCGCGAAACCCGGCAAGGCTTGATATTGCTACGATATGGCCAGAACCGCGCTCCACCATTCTCGGAAGGACAGCATGGACGGAATTTACAGCGCCGAGCAAATTAATGTCGATGACTTTCTTGACGGCGAGCGGTTTCAGGGCTCGCGTGTCTGCGTCATTGCCGCCGATCCCCGCATTTGCGATGAGAATGTCGATACGATTGAATTCGGCAAAAAAATCGTCCGCAGCCGCGAGAACATCGTCTTCATTGGTAACATCGCAGGCAAAAACCCGAGCAGTTCCGCCTGCCGCTTCGCATTCTTTTGCGAGCTTTTCCAGCAGTTCCTTTCGGCGCGCCAGCAGTCCGAGAATGGCCCCTTTTTTGGCGAGGGCAACTGCCAGAGCTTCGCCTATGCCGCTTGAGGCACCCGTAAGTAGAATGACCTTGTCCTTCCAAAACATAAATTATTAAGACTTTTCGAGCCGTTGGACGTTTTCCGCAAGTACCTGCAGCAAGGTCTCTACCGTGCTTAAATGTGTTCTAAATGCCAGACACGCAAATCTTAGCGTAAAATGACCATTAAGCATCGTCGACGAAATAAAGATCCGCCCGTCCGCAACTACCGATTCTAACAGCCTTTTATTAAATGCATTGGCATCGCCGGCGTTGGGCACCCAGCGGTATGTAACCACGGAAAGTTCCGGATCCACGATGCTTTCAAAGCCGAGTTTCCGGACCTCGTTATAGAAATATCTCGCCAGCAGCAGTTTTTCCTCAAGGCACGCCCTAAACGGAGCGAGGCCGTGCAGCATGAGCGGCAGCCAGAGCCGCAGGCCACGGAAATGCTTGGTTAGTTCCGGCGACAGCTCGGCTGGCGAAAGCTCATCAGGTGCGGCGAAGGCGTCCTGCATATAGCTTGCGTTGAATCGAAATGAGCGTTTCAGGTCCTCGACGTTCCTCACTAAAACCACTCCCAGCCCGTAAGGCAGGAACAGGCCTTTATGAGGATCTATGATCAATGAATCCGCGAGATCCAGGCCAACGAGCTTTTCCTTTCCGCTTTCCGTGAGGATAAAGAATCCGCCGTACGCGGCGTCGATGTGATACCAGAGGCCGTTGGATTTTGCGATAGCCCCAATCTCAATGAGCGGGTCGATGGCTCCCACATCCGTCGTTCCGGCCGATGCGACTACGAGGAAAGGATTCAGGCCCGTGGCTTTGTCTGTCTCGACCATCGCCGAAAGCTCAGAAGGCACCATTTTGAAACGCTCGTCAAGCGGAACGTGGCGGACTATGCACTCGCCGAGTCCGGCGACGCGGATCGCCTTGTCGATGGAGTGGTGGGTCTGTTTTGAAAGGTATATGACCGAACGCGGGATGTCAGCCGACTTTATGCCTTTTCCGTCGCGGGCAACAACGATGGCGATCATATTGGCCAGGCTGCCGCTCGTAGTGAGATTGCCGTGCGATTCGGGCGGATATCCAACCAGATCGCACATCCACCGGATCAACATATTCTCCATCCGCACCGCTCCCGGCGAGGCATAGAATACTCCGGCATATCTATTAAAGACGTCGGCGAGATAGTCGCCCAGTGCCGAATAGTAGATTCCACCGCCGGGGATGTAACCCAGGTGGCCGCCCGACGCCGGATTCAATCCCGGCGTATCGACATTCTTCCCGATCAGGCCGATTGCCGATTCGATATCAATGCCTGTTTCGCTGATCGGCTGTTCAAGGATTCCCTCGCCCGAACCGGCATTTGATAGATATGCCGGTAGAACATTGACGCCATTGAGGAATTCTTCCGAATATGCCAGCACCTTATCGCGGACCGACGCGCGTTTGTCCGCATCGGGTTCCAATGCCCGTGCAAGCTGTTCGGCTCGCGCAAGCCGCTGCTTCAGATCCTCATGGCCTTGATCATTCATCGAGTTTTAGTATCGGGCAGAATTGTCGTGATTCCAAGTCTGGCGACATTTAGACTTAAATACTGAAATTGCCGTTTACGTCGATATAAGGTAAATCTGTGGTGTAGTGTGATTGATTCTATGGATCAACGTATAAGAGTCCGCGACATTTACAACGCTCTCGCGAAAATAGCGAGAGAGGAGTTGCACCCAAATATAGTTTTCCATTGGCGGGCTAGATGGGAGGATTTCCTGAAGGTTGGAAATTGGTTGACACGTCCGGACGGGTATGACCTTGTTCATGTCGTAACCCGGATAGAACAAGAATTCAGAATTCATGTCACTGATGCTGACGCCGAGTCAATGAAAACGGTCGGTGATACCGTGCGCTACATCTGGAAAGCAAAACGACCTGAACAACGCGATGCCTAAACTTCAATCACCGTCGTCACGATCACCGGCTTGGAACTCAACTCCCGCTGCATAAAACGTTTCAGGTGAATGCGCAGGTTTTCCTTAAAAACGGTTCGGTCGGCGATCTGTTCCGGTTTCATTTCGGAGATCGCGCGTGATACGGCGGTTCGCGCCTGGGCGGCAAAACCGTTGAGCGGATCGATCCCAGCGACGCCCTGAAACGTGATATGCGGATCGCCCGCGAGCTGATGGGTCTTCTTGTCGACGCTGACCACAAGCGATATTGCACCGCCATAGGCCAGTTTCTTTCGTTCGCGGACCACATCGTATTCGATCTCTTCCATAGATTCTTCGTCGATGAAAGTCTTGTGCAGATCATGCGTTTCGATCACTTTCGCGGCGAATTCATCGATCTCGAGCACGTTCCCGTTTTCGATGAGGATAATGTTGTCGTCGTTATAACCTGCGACATGGTTTTTTATATATTCCTTCTGCCTGAAGAGCATCCGATATTCGCCGTGGATTGGAACCACAAACTGTGGTTTAGAGGTCTCGACCATTATCTTTATGTCCTCCTGCGAGGCATGGCCTGAAACGTGTACGAGGCGGCGTCTTTCTTCGATAATGTTGGCACCGCGTTTATAGAGATGCCCGATCAGGCGGCTGATGTTCTTTTCATTGCCGGGAATGATACGTGCTGACAGGACAACGGTATCGCCTTTCTCAACTTCGAGGCCCTTAAAGGTCGACGTCGCCATATTCCACAACGCCGCCCGCTGCTCGCCCTGCGATCCGGTAACGAGATAACAGATCTCGTCATCGTCGAGAGCGCGAGAACCACCGAGTTCGATCATAGTGCCGTAGGGTATCTTCAGAAGCCCGTGCTCCTCGGCGATCTCAACATTCTTCTGCATCGAGCGGCCGATCACGCAGACCTTTCGGCCGAATTCGTGAGCTATGTCGAATACGATCTGCAGACGATGGAGCGACGAAGAGAAAGTCGAGATTATGAGACGGCCTTCGGATTCCTCGAATATTTCTTTGAGAGCCGGGATCACGGCCCTCTCCGACGGCGTTCGGCCCGGCACTGTCGCGTTGGTCGAATCGCACAGCAAAGCCAGCACACCCTCGTCACCGATCCGGCCGAGTGTTTTCAGGTCGTAAGGCTTGCCGATCACAGGCGTGTCGTCGATCTTATAATCACCTGTGTGGATCAGTGTTCCAGCGGGCGTATGGATAGCAAGCGAAAAGCACTCGACCAGAGAATGAGAGGCGTGGATAAATTCGACCTTGAAATTACCTATCGTGATGATGTCGTTCGCCTCGACCCGATGCAGCAGCACATCATCAAGCATATTGTGCTCGCCGAGCCGCTTTTCGGCCAGGGCAAGCGTAAACCGCGACGAGTAGACGGGCAAATTGAATTTCTTCAGGATGTAGGTCAACGCGCCGATATGGTCCTCATGCCCGTGCGTAAGGATGATCGCGGTCAGGTCGTCACGATATTCTTCGAGAAAATCGAAATTCGGGATCGAGATATCGACACCGAACGGCGTTTCCTCCGGAAAGCCCATGCCGGCATCGACGATGATCATCTCATCGCCATATCGAATGCCCATACAGTTCATTCCGAATTCACCAATGCCGCCGAGCGGAATAATTTCGATCTTGTTCACGATAGTGAGAAACTCCAACTAAAATATAGCTCTTAACTATAACACAGCGGTGACCTTTGCCGTTTTGACGGATTGCTGTCCATGTGCGTCAGTGAGCCCATAGTTGTCGATTAAGAACAAGGATCCTACCGTGAGAATTTGCCCGTATTTCCTAGAGGTAAGGGTGGATCGAATCTGCGAGCATTCGCCATTCCTCGAGGGAAAGAGTTTCGGCCCGACGCCGGCTTTCGATCCCGGCTGCACTAAGTGCGGATTCGGCCATAGGGGTTATGGTCTTCAAATTATTGAGTATGGTTTTACGCTTTTGGGCAAAGGACGCGCTGACAACTTTTCTGAAAATGGCCGGATCGCCTGTCGGGAATGGCTTTGGCGTTAGCCGGACGACTGAACTCCACACTTTGGGCACCGGCGTGAAGGCATCAGGCGGAACATCGAAAAGGCGCTCGGTTTGAAAAGCATCTTCTACGATAACACTGAGAAAACCGCGTTCTTTCCCGCCCGGCGCCGCCGTTATTCGGTCGACGACCTCCCTTTGGAACATCAGTACTATAGTGGAAAACACTAAGCGTTGATCGGCCAGGCTCTGTAATATCGGCGTCGAGATATTGTATGGCAAATTCGCAACGAGCTTTGCTTTTCCCTCGCCTCCAGCGGTGCCGACGATCTGAGAATAATCGACGTTGAGTGCATCGGCGTTTATCAAAGTCAGATTTTCTCTCATGCCGAACCGCTCGGTAAGGACCGCGATCATATCCCGGTCAAACTCGATCGCGATCAGGCGGCCGGCGTCCTGCAATAGCCGTTTGGTTAACGCTCCGCGACCGGGGCCGATCTCTACCACTGTGTCGAGGTCGATGGCTCCTAACGAGCCAACAATACGTTCGATCGCATCAGCGTCGCGCAAAAAATTCTGGCCTAAAGATTTCTTAGCCCGCATAAGAAGTGATTCTATACGGCCGGGTATCCCGTCATCTCGATATCGGCACCCAACTGAGTAACCGTGAGATCAGTGAGATGCATTGCCTCAATAAGCGAAATCGCACCCGCACCGCCGATAGCGTTGGGGGCCTCGCGTCCGCCGATAACGATCGGGGCGGCGAGAAACGTTAGCTTATCGACCAGCCGCTCATCGCAAAACGAACCAGCCACCTCGCTACCGCCCTCGACAAGTACGCTTTGGATCGACCGCTCTTTGAGTTCCTTGAGCACACCGGCAATATCGCGTCCGCCCATTTCCAGTTCCACAACCTCAACGCCATGATCTTTTAAGACTTTGATCTTTTCTGCTTCCCTGCTGTTTGTGAAAACAATAATTGGAAAATCGCCCGCGGTTGCAACCAGTCTTGACTCGATCGGGAGCCTAAGGCGGTTATCCAAAATTACCCTAACGAGAGGCCGTCGGCGGGGCTTGCCGCTGCGGTCGCTCAACATCGGGTCATCAACCGCCGCCGTATTACCGCCGACCAGGATCGCGTCGTATTGATGCCGCAGGGCCTGAACCCGCTCGCGGCCCGCGTTTCCGGAAAGAGCGGTCGATACACTGTCTGTCAACGAGATCCGTCCATCCAGTGATGTAGCCAGCTTAAGGTGGACAAATGGCCGCTGCTTTTGATGCCAGCAGATAAAGGTTTCGTTCAGCCGCGAGGCTCGTTCTGCCAAGATGCCGGTTATAACCTCGATCCCTGCTTGCCTTAGAGCCTCAAATCCCCGTCCCGAAACCAGCGGATTCGGGTCCTCGATCGGACTTACAACCCGCTTGATCCCGGCATTTATCAGTGCGTCTGTGCATGGCGGCGTTTTGCTGTGGTGGCTATGAGGTTCCAGCGAAACATATGCCGTTCCGCCTTTTGCCCGGTCGCCTGCCTGTTCGAGGGCGATCGCTTCTGCGTGGGTTATCTCGTCGTAAATGTATGTGCCTTCACCGGCTACCTCACCGTCGGGCGATAACACAACGCAGCCCACGAGCGGATTTGGACTTACCAGCCCGATGCCCGCGGCGGCAAGTGTCAGAGAGCGTCGCGTCAGCTCTATATCCCGATCTGAGATGGTCATCTAATTAAAGAGGCCGTTAACGTAGCTTTCCGCATCGAAAACCATGAGGTCGTTTACTTGCTCGCCGATCCCGACATAGCGGATCGGCAGCTTCAGCTCTTTAGCAATAGCAACCGCAATTCCGCCCTTCGCAGTGCCATCGAGTTTTGTTAGAACAATGCCGGTAACATCGGCAGTTTTCATAAATTGCCGCGCCTGCTCAAGGCCGTTTTGCCCGGTGACTGCATCGACGACCAAGAGAGTTTCGTGCGGGGCCCCGGGTACTTCGCGTGATGAGATCCGCTTCATCTTTTCAAGTTCGGCCATCAGATTTGCTTTATTATGAAGGCGGCCCGCGGTGTCGACGATCAAAACATCTGAGTTTCGTGCCTTGGCCGCTGCCAAAGCGTCAAAAAGCACCGCCGCCGGGTCAGTTCCCTGCTTTTGCTGAATTATCTGAACGCCCGCACGGTCCGCCCAGATCTCGAGCTGATCGCTAGCCGCCGCTCTGAATGTATCGGCCGCGCAGATCAGTACGTCATTACCTTCGTTCTTGATACGCTGGGCCAGTTTGCCGATCGTGGTGGTCTTGCCGACGCCGTTGACCCCGACAACCATCAAAACGTATGGTTTTATCGTTTCATCGACGCTGCGTTCATCGGCAACGCCGCGCTCGGTTGAATGATGCAGAATATCGAGAAGTTCCTGCTTCATTGCACTTTTCAACGCTGCCAGATCGCTGATCTCCTGACGACTGACTCCGCGTCGAACGCTATCGAGCACCTGCATCGTTGTGGCCACGCCGATGTCCGTCGATATCAGCATTTCCTCTAATTCGTCGAGAAATGCATCGTCTATCTGCTTACGGCCTTCGAATATCGAATCGAGCCTGTTGTTGATCGAATGCCGTGTTTTTTCGATCGCTTTCGAAAAGCGTACGTTAAGCTCGCGTTCGACGGCTGCTTCCTGTGCCTTGAGTTCCTCGATTGACTTATCGAGGCCGAGGACCGAGGTTGAGAATTTATCTTCCTTATTTCTACGCCAGAACGCCATATAGTTTGTTTCACGGGCTGCACCGCAAACTAAAGAGTATAAAAAAATATCGCACGCTCAACAACGTGCGATAAAATGCGATCGTTCAGCGGGTCCTTCAACGATAGAGTTTTAAGCGGTCCGCGGCCTTATAAAACGCGAAACCCAGCACGCACGAGAAGACGATCAGGAAATAGAATGCGAACAAGCTGTTTACCGCCCGGGCAGGCAAATTGCCCATAGACGGCAGGTCGAACGGCGAAAATAACGAATCGATGACTCCGCCAATAATCGCGGATGTTACCACCAGAGCAAATCCCATCAGCAGGATCTTGATGTAGTCAACGCCCAGGCGTCGCATGGTATCAAATCCGACAGTCGGATTAAGGGTAGCCCTGAATGAACGGGTGTATCCTGCCACCGAGCATGCCGCGGGGAAATAGATCAATCCCCACAACAGACAGATTCCACCGAGTATGAGAAAAGCGGCCCCATAACCGAGAATGCCTGAGATCAATTCAGCCCTTTCCTCGGCAACCTTTTCCGGAGACTTACCGACAACAGATTCGGTCTGGGCCTGACGGTATTGATTGATAATTTCATTCGCCTGCATGACGTTCTGCTCGGTTTGATCGACGATCGGGAGAGCGTCCTCGGAGTCTGCTCCATCCGCCGTGGCGGTTTCGAATGCATTCACCCGCAGCCTCTGTTCGTCAGCCTCTTTATTAAGCAGCTTTTTCACCTCTTCGCTCTGTTTCGCGGCCGAAGCGGCTAAAGGCAGCTGCGGACTGACGGTCCGGGCGGCATCGGTTTGGACGCTGTTGATCTCGTTCTTGACCGAACCCAGCAGCATGAATACCGTGATGATCACAACGGCTATCAGGGGGCCGAACGATACGATATAAACACCGATGCTGAGGAAAAACGGATGCAATACATCATCCCAGACCGAGAAGTCCTCAAACGACGGCATGAAGTTCAGCCCGACTTTGCCTTGCGAAAAATTCTCGACCGTATTAGCAAGTATTCCGAATGCCAGAGTATTGGCGAGCAGAAAACAGAACAGGGCGGCCCCGAACATAGCCATTCCCCCAAATCCTATTGCGGCCTGGCCGAGCGAGAATATCATGTACATGATCCCGCCGAGTATAAGGCTGGCCTTAAATTTGAACGGATATGCCATCGCGTGGCCGAGATCCGATATTCCGAATCCACCGGAAACCGCTGCGGTAAACGTGCTCGCCTGCTCGCGGGCCAGGATCGCTTCGGCCAGAGGCTTGCAGAATGCACCGCAAAATGGGCAGATCTTTACGCTGCCCCCGTATGAGCTCGGGCAGGCTTTGCAGAAGACGTTATTACAGGTATCGCAAAGAAAAGCGGCCGGCGCATCGTTGTGAATACTGCACTGGCTGTCGGATGACGCTGTCGGGGGGACAAGATTTGTCGATGATGAAGCAGGTGTGGTCGTTGGGCCGAGTCGCGTAACGGTTACCACCGGTTCCGGCGGAGGTTCTCGGCTGTCTTTGGCATTAAATATCTCAATCAGGCCCGGTACCTTTCCGGCCTCGATCCAGCGGAGGTTCCCTTTTCTAACGCGATCCATCCGCAAAAGAGAGCCTTCATCGATAAGCGATGCAACCTCGTCGAACCTGTGATCGATCACCTGATCACCTAGTTCGACCTGCCACATCTCTTGTGAGACTTCACTGTTCATAGCCTTGATCGGCGAATGGGGTTCGCCTAAGCGACTAGTTTGGCAGGAGATTTGTGTTCCGCTTCGTCAGCTGCTCGCTTTGCGGCCAATTGCCGCACGATGCCATTTGCCACCTCGCCGGCGTCACAGGCCTCGATGAGAGCCTCAACCACGTCCGACTGGTAGCGGGTGCCGACAAAGCTGCGAAGGCATTCTAAAGCTGGCTGGAGTTCCATTCCCTTTTGATAAGGGCGGTCGATGGTCATCGCGTCGAATGTATCGGCAACCGAAACTATCTTGGCCTGCAGCGGTATCTGATCGCCGGTCAGGCCCTGCGGGTAGCCCTGGCCGTTGACCATCTCGTGGTGCATGTACATTCCCGGCAGAAAATCCTTCATCGCGGGTATTTGAGACATGATCTTGTAACCCTTTTGCGGATGAGTTTTCATGATCTCGAATTCGGCATCGGTCAGCGATGACGGCTTCTTCAGAATGGAATCGTCGATCGCGATCTTACCCACATCGTGAAGCAGTGCGCTGATCCTGAGCGTTTCGAGTTCCTCAGCCTCCATGCCCATTCGCTT
>JBGSXN010000159.1:0-1959 GCA_041751355.1 Pyrinomonadaceae bacterium | reverse complement strand
ACGCTGCCCCGAATGCCGACGCGATTACTACGACGATACGCTGCTGTATTGTCTCGACGACGGAAATGCGCTGCTGGAAGGCCCGTCAAGTGGCAGGTCAGAACCGCCTGCGTCAGCGGGCGGCCAGTTCGATGACGAACCACAAACCGCGATATTACACTCGACGGCTGCTCCAGGCGAGGCTCCGACGCGCGCTCAGATACACACAACGGAGCAGACTGCGATCTTGCCGAGCGGCACGGAGGCGGAGCCACAAAAGAATTTGAGTGACTCGACAGAGAAGCAAACCTTCTCCGCAAATAGGGCGGCGAAGCCGCTTGCGGCGTTGGTCGTGGCGGTACTGGTTCTTGTCGGTGGGTTCTTTGGCTATCGATATTTTTCAACGGCCAGTTCTAAACAGATCAATTCCATCGCCGTAATGCCCTTCGTCAATGCCAGCGGAAATCCGGATGTCGAGTATCTCTCGGACGGAATGACCGAGACCCTGATCAACAGCCTTTCGCAAATTCCGAATTTGAACGTCAAAGCGCGTTCATCGGTATTCAGATACAAGGGGAAGGAACTTGATCCGAAAAAGATAGCTTCGGAGTTGAACGTAGAAGCCATCCTGAACGGAAGAGTCGTTCAGCGGGGCGATCAGCTTACTCTAAACGTTGAACTGATCGATGCGTCCACAGAAAACACGATCTGGGGCAGCAGATATGAGCGAAGTACATCGCAGCTCGTGGCTCTCCAGAGCGAGGTCGCCCGGGATGTTTCGAGTCAGTTGAAATCGAAGCTGAAGGGCTCTGACGCCGCCAAGGTTGAAAAGAGCTATACCGCCAGCACGGACGCGTATCAGCTTTATCTCAAAGCGCGATTTCAGTGGAACAAGCGTACCACTGATTCGCTCAGACAGGCTGCCGACCTTTACCGACAGGCTATCGAAACGGACCCTGGCTATGCCCTCGCGTATTCGGGCCTTGCCGAAACCTACGTCCTTTTTCCGATCTACAGCGTTGCCGCTCCGCGTGACAGCATGCCGCTCGCAAAAGCCGCGGCTCAGAAGGCACTCGAGATCGACGATTCTCTTGCGCGGGCACATGCGGCGCTCGGATCGTACCTCACCAAGTACGAATACGATCGGACGGGGGCGGAACGGGAATATCGCCGGGCCATCGAATTGGATCCGAACTATGCCACGGCTCATCATTGGCTGGGAAATAATGTCCTCATTCCGACAAAGCGCTTCGACGAAGGCATTCAGGCACTGAAACGAGCCGAAAAACTAGACCCGCTTTCGCCGATAATCGGGGCGAATCTGGGTGATGCCTTCGTTTACGCCGGGCGGTTCGATGAGGCTTTTGAGAGATATCGACGTGTTCTCTCGCTCGACCCGAACTTTACATTCGGCCACTTTACGTTCGGCTGGGCGTATTACTCAAAAAAGATGTACCCGGAAGCCATAACGGAACTCCGCAAGGCTCTTGAGATAAACTATCAGCCCGAGTCCAAAGGACTCTTAGCGGCGGCCCTGGCCCGGTCCGGCCGTAGAAGCGAAGCGCTGGCGTTGCTCGGCGAACTGGAGCAGGAGGCCAGAGAGACCTATGTGCCAAATGTTGTCATCGCGTACGTTTACATCGGGCTCGGTCAAACTAAAGAGGCGCTGGATCTGCTCGAAAAGGATGTGGAAGAACGCTCATCCATGACCGCATATTTCGCGATCGATCCTGTCTATGAAGACCTCCGGAGCGAGCCGCGGTTCAAGGCGATGCTGAAACGCCTGAATCTGCCGGAATAGAACTTTATGAAGCGATGCCCTGAATGCAGACGAGATTATTACGACGACACGCTGCTGTATTGTCTCGATGACGGCAACGCGCTGCTCGAAGGCCCGGCGAGCGGGTCGCGGTCAGAACCGCCTGCGTCAGCGGGCGGCCAGTTCGGTGACGAGCCGCAGACGGCGATCCTGCACTCGAC
>JBGSXN010000158.1:0-11419 GCA_041751355.1 Pyrinomonadaceae bacterium | reverse complement strand
CTTCTATTTCCTTTACTCGACAATGCCACAGATCTCGATCCCAATTTTCTCGCGGCCTATTATTATGGTGCGGTCGTTCTGCCCGCGGTCGATGGCGAACTGGCCATAAAGCTTACTCAGAAAGGTATTGATCGAAATCCGGCCGATTGGCGGCTCTATCAGCATCTCGGCTATATTCACTGGCGACTCGGCCAATATGAGACAGCCGCGGATGCTTACGAAAAAGGCTCTCGGATCCCCGGAGCTGCACCATTTATGCTGCTGATGGTGGGTGCAATGAAGACCGAGGGCGGCAGCCGGGCGACCGCCCGACAGATCTTTCAACAAATGTACGAGGGCACAGATGATCCGGCCGTAAAGGTCACAGCGGAACGGCGGCTGGCTCAACTTGATGCACTTGATGAGAGCGAAGCAATTGACCGAATACTTGGCGAATTCAAGGACAGAAAAGGACGCTGCCCCGGCTCACTTGTCGAGATCTTACCGATCCTTGCGAATATCAAACTTCCCGGCAATAATACGTTCAAAGTGGATGCGGCAAACCGTCTTACCGACCCGACCGGCACTCCTTATACCCTGGATCAAGAAAACTGCCGGGTTAAGTCGAGCGGCAATCGAGCGGGTGCAGGCTATTGATCACCGATGGAATACGCAGTTGAAATAGAAAATCTATCCAAAGACTACGAAACCGGATTCTGGAAAAAGAAGCGTATCCGGGCTCTTGACGGTTTGACGCTGAATGTGAGGCCGGGGCAGATATTTGGTTTTCTTGGCGGAAATGGTGCGGGCAAGACCACTACCATCAAGACCTTGATGCGGCTTCAGTTCCCTACCGAGGGCTCGGCAAAGATTCTCGGCCACGACATTTCGGATGTTCAGATGCATTCGCGAATTGGCTATTGTCCGGAGAATCCTTACTTTTACGACTATTTGACAGCCCGCGAGTTGATGGATTATTTCGGTGAGTTGTTTGGCTATGACGCGGCACACAGAAATCTAAAAACCCAGGAACTGCTGCACGCCGTAGGACTCGAAGAAAAAGACTGGAAACGGCAGCTACGCAAATATTCAAAAGGAATGCTGCAGCGTGTCGGTCTCGCCCAATCTCTCATAAATGACCCTGAGGTGGTTTTTCTTGATGAGCCGATGAGCGGCCTCGACCCGGTCGGCCGCCGCGAGATCCGCGAGCTGATTGCCGGATTAAGGGAAAAAGGTACGACCGTTTTTATGTCCACTCACATTTTGTCCGATATCGAGGCATTGTGTGACGAAGTCGCTATCTTGCGCGGCGGCCGTCTGGCTGCGTCGGGCGATCTTCAGGAGCTGCTGAGCCGCTCGGGCGAATCTCAAGCTCTCGAGATAAATGTTCAGGGCGTGAAAGCTGAGAGCATTAAGGACAAGATCGAATTTATCGCCGGTGCCGAGATCACAGCCAAGCCAAACGGGGTCTCGATCCACGTCGTAGATGAATCCGATATCGACGCCGTCCTACAGATTACCCGATCAGCCGGCGGTCGCCTTACATCTATACATCCGGTGAAGCAATCACTGGAAGAATTGTTCGTAAAAGAAACTCTCTAACCCGCGCCGCGACCGATCCGCTTTCTATTCCGGAGTTTTTATCGCCCTTAACGCTGTGACCTTCCAACGAATATTGGCGCGGTCATCGGCGGTTGAAAAGCCATCGAGGCTAAGGGTGAGCGGAATTGTCTCTTCCGGACCCAAAACCGGGCGCTGAACGGGAACTACCAGTATTCGGCGCTCCTTGACTACGTCATTGAATTGCGTAACCACGGCCACGTTTACTTCCAGAATATCAAACGTGCGTGTGCCGCGGTTGCGGACCTTACCGGTGATGTACATCGAGATCCTGCCCATTCCGGTCGGGGACTGAACGGTGCGGTCATCGGTCGAAATAATGATGTCCTTATTAAGCTCTTCAAATTCCGGCGTCCCTTCCTTAAAAGATCCTTCCAGCACCTGAGCCATCTGGTCTTCCATCGAAGGTGTCCGTGAAAGGACCCACAGCACGGCGCCGATAATGACGGTGCCGATGATCAGGCCCACGATAAATACCTTGTTTATTCCCCTTTTCGCTTCTTTTGGCTTAAATAGATCGTCCATTGTAATAATTTTACCGCAGTGAAGGTCAGTAACGCGAAGCATGTGATCGCGGATTAGGGTTAGAAGATTTAGCCACAAATGCACTAATAAATTAGAAGTTAAAAGAACTCTTTGTTTAGGTTTACCTAATTTCCTGGTTTAGAAATTCGTGCATTCGTGGCTGCTTTTTTCTAATGCGTAATTCGCGGTAATTGAACCCGATCGACAATCGTTTAGACCCACGTTTCAGCAAAAAGTTCCCATAGGTTATCATTCATTCAGCCCCCGAGATGCCGTCCTCAAATGCAAAAACATCGACCGTGCCCGTTTACGTCGAGGCGGTTCTTCCCGTTCCCCTGCGGCGGGCCTTTACATATCGCATTCCCGAGGAGATGCGCGGTGCTATCAAGCCCGGCGCTAGGCTAAAGCTTCCGTTCGGACGCCGCAACCTTACCGGTTATGCGGTGGAGCTTCATACCGAACTGCCGCCTGACGTGGAGATCGACGAATCAAAGATCAGAGACATAATCGAGGTCACCGATGACGAACCGCTCATCACGCCCGAGATACTTCGGCTGACACAATGGACGGCCGATTATTACGCGAGTTTTTGGGGCGAAATGCTCAAGGCATCGCTGCCCGCCGGCATTAACACGGAAAAAGTCAGGCCGAAACGACGAAAAGCCGTCCGGCTTCTAACGAGCGAAATATCCGGCACGCCTTTCACTGAATCGCAGCAAAAGATCGTTGGTCTCCTGGACGCCGTCGGCGGCGAGATGCTGTTTACCGATATTCTGGAACAGGCGAACACAAACGCGTCACCGATAAATACGCTGGCAAAGCGCGGTGTCGTCGAAATTTTCATCCAGGACGTCGATCGTGACCCGCTCGCCGGTGCCGCGTTTCCCGAACTCGACGATTTTGCGCTGACCGCCGAGCAGCAAAACGCTCTTGATTCGATCATTTCGCCTCTTAAAGGCGATAGTAAATTCGCGGCTTATCTTCTCCACGGAGTAACGGGCAGCGGTAAGACCGAAGTGTATATTCGAGCTATGCGGTTCGCCCTCGACGCGGGCCGATCAGCTATGATGCTAGTGCCCGAGATAGCCCTGACACCGGTATTTTCACGACGTCTGCGGGCGGTTTTCGGTTCAGATGTCGCGATACTGCACTCAAACCTGTCGCCCGGCGAGCGTTATGACGAATGGCGTCGTATTCGCCGCGGTGATGCTCGGATCGCGATCGGCACGCGATCAGCCGTTTTTGCACCGCTCGAAAATATAGGTCTCGTCATCGTCGATGAGGAACACGACCCTTCGTATCGCCAACACGAATCGCCGTTTTACAACGCCCGCGATGTCGCCGTTATGCGTGCCCATCTTGCCGGAGCCATTGTTGTTCTCGGCTCAGCGACACCGGCGATGGAATCCTTTTACAACGCAAAGTCGGGGAAATACACATACCTTCATCTGCCAGACCGTATTGGCGGCCGTGGTCTGGCTAAGGCCGAACTCATCGACATGCGAGAGGTCTTTAAGCGTGCAGGCAAAGATGTCGCTTTGTCACACGAGCTGCTTGAGGCTATAGACGAGACGTTTCACAAAGGAGAGCAGGTCATCATACTGCTCAACCGACGTGGATTTTCACAGTTTGTACTTTGCCGCACCTGCGGTGAGAGCCTCAAATGCAAAAACTGCGACATAACCCTCACATTTCATCGGGGCGACGGCAAGCTGCTTTGTCATTACTGCAATTATCGTGAAAAGGCACCTCGCGTCTGTCCGCACTGTGAGAGCCAGTATCTTTATTACGTCGGCGAAGGCACCGAGAACATTGCCGAACAGCTCGAGCAGAAGTTTCCGGATATGCGTATCGCCCGCGTCGACCGCGACACGATGGCCCACAAAGGCGAAATGGAGGATGTTCTGCTCAGATTCGCCGCAGGCGGCCTGGATATGCTGGTTGGAACGCAAATGATAGCCAAGGGTCACGATTTTCCGAATGTGACGCTCGTCGGCGTGATCTCCGTGGATATCGGGCTCGGCCTGCCGGACCTGCGTTCGGCCGAGCGGACATTTCAATTAATAACGCAGGTCGCCGGGCGGGCGGGTCGAGGAAAACGCTCAGGCAAGGTGTTGATCCAGACCTACTATCCGGAGCATTATGCCTTGCGGCACGCGCGCGAACAGGATTATGAAGGGTTCTATGCCGAAGAGATAAAATATCGCCAGCGACTGGCTTATCCGCCGTTTTTTGTTCTCGCCTCGATCTTGATCAAACATCGCGATCACGCGTACGCGTCAAAAAATGCCAACATTCTGAGGCGTGCCCTTGACGCGGCTAATACAGCAAAACAGGTCCGCATCCTTGGTCCGGCACCGGCATCGCTTTCACGTCTGAAAAACGAATTTCGCCTCCAGATCATCCTGAAAGGAACTGGCCGCCGCGCCCTTCGCGAAACTCTCGACATAGCTGTATCTAACGCAGACGAGCAAGGCTGCGACCTGCGAACAGTTAATGTTGAGATCGATCCTGTGAATCTAATGTAGCGCCGACTTGAGGCACCACGACTGGAGGGCAAGCATCCCTGCTTGCCCCGAATGAATACACGTCGGCATCCAAATGCGGAAGCCGACGTTTGTTGTACCAGCCGAAATCATCCCATGAAAGCTTGGGCTTGAAAATTATGATTGGTCATTCTCAGGCTTCAGCCAAGGCAAGCAGAGATGCTTGCCCTCCAGTCAATTAACGAGTCAATTCACCGCTTTCGAGCTAAGTTCGCTGATAGAAACTTTCACCTGTGCGTAGACCTCGGCGAGTGAGAGCTTACAGTGGATCGATTCGAGCGAAATGACGTCATCACGTTCGTTGTAGATACGATAGATCCACTGTTTGGCGTTCTGTCGGGCATAGTGCTCGACACGCATTTCGTTCTCGTTAACGAGAAGGCATTCCTTGATCTGCGGTACGTTCAGAAAACCCTCGAGTTTTTGCTGCCGGTCTGACGAGTGCGAACCGCCCGAAAATATCTCGATGATCACTGTCGGATTTTTCAGCACTTCCTGGCTTGAATCGGTAAAGGCCGGTTCGCCATTAACTACAACGATATCAGGAAAGCACACTGAGTTTTTGCCTAACTGGACCTGCATGTCGTTGGCGTAAAGCTCGCACATATTGCGTTGAATACGGCTGCCGATGGCAATCGCAAAATTCGTTGCGATCAGGTTATGGGCTCGGTTTGCTGTAGGTTTCCGTATCGGCTTTCCCTCTAAGAGTTCTACCTTTCCCATTTCTCGCCGTTCGGACGTAACGAAATTTTTATTATTTTTGCTGACAGATGCGTCTGCGGAAGTTTGGTTCATACTGCTTTCGACTCCTTTCAATATTGCGAGACAGGGCTGGAGAGAGCTTGATAACAAAGACTGTAGACTTTGCGTGGGCTGTTTTGTCTGCAAAAATAGTGTGACACATCGTTGAACCGATATTCAAGGACTATTAATGAAACTAGGCGAATTGGCAGATCTAACCCACACCGTGATCGAAAAAGGTCCCCCCGACCTCGAGATCGTTTCCACAGCCGGTCTCGAAATCGCCCGCGAGGGCGACGTAACGTTTCTCGCCAATCCCAAATACACACCTCAGATCGGCCAAACCCGTGCCTCGGCGATTTTTTTGAACAAAGATATCGATATCGGGCGTGAAGATATCGCTGTATTAAGGGCAGTAGACGCCTATGTGGCCTATACGCGGGCGATGCACCTATTCTTTCCTCCTTCCCCGATCCGCCCGTTCATTCATCCGTCCGCGGTCGTTGACGGCACTGCAAAGGTGGCATCCGAAGTCGAAATACATGCCAATGCCGTGATCGGTGTCGGCTGTACTATTGAGAGCGGCGTGCGGATAATGCCAAACGCCACGATCTACGATAATGTAAAGATCGGCGAGGGCACGACGATCCACTCGGGCGTCTCTATTCGCGAGCATTGCGAGATCGGCCGCAACTGCACCATTCACAACAATTCAACGATCGGCTCAGACGGTTTTGGTTACGCAAAGGATGAGAACAAACACTGGCTCAAAATCCCCCAGACTGGGCGAGTCGTGATCGAGGACGACGTCGAGATCGGCGCGAATACGGCTATCGACTGCGCTTCAGTTGGCGAGACACGCATCAAACGGGGTACAAAGATCGACAATCTGGTACAGATCGGGCATTCGTGCACCATTGACGAAGACGCGCTCATCTGTTCCCAAACCGGCCTCGCCGGTACGTCTCATATCGGCAAACGCGTCGTGCTCGCCGGCCAGGTGGGCATCGCCGGTCATTTAAGAGTGGGCGACGATGCGGTGATCACCGCAAAATCGGCAACTTCACACGATGTCGAGCCGGGCAATGTCATCTCAGGCATTCCTGCCTTCGATAATCGTGAATGGCTGCGCTCAACGGCCGCCTATCGGAAGCTGGGCGAGATGGCCTCGCGTCTCAGAAAACTTGAAAAAAAAGTCTTTGGCGACTAAGTCAGAGGTTCTTTAACCACAGATGAACACAGATACCGAGTCGAGACTTATCTGTGTCTATCTGTGTTAATCTGTGGTTAATCTTTTATGAATAAATCAGACTCCGGCTACGACATCACGCCGCTCGACGCCGAAACAATCGAGCGTCTTGCTCAGGATCTTAACGAGGAGGAATACCGTGTCCTGCTCGACCACGGCACCGAGCCCGCATTTTGCGGATCGCTTCTCGATAACAAGCTGGATGGCACGTATGCATGCCGCCTTTGCAGACTGCCGCTATTCAGCTCGCGCCACAAATTCGAATCTGGCACCGGCTGGCCGTCATTCTACCGCCCTTTCGACAAAGAACATCTTACTAACATCGAAGACAACAGCTACGGAATGCGCCGCGTCGAGATCCGCTGTGCCCGCTGCGGCGGCCATCAAGGCCACGTCTTCCCCGACGGACCACCACCGACCGGACAGCGATATTGCCTGAATTCGGCGTCGCTTGTGTTCTTCTCGGAAGGGCAGGATATTCCTCAAAAGTCCTAACTGCACAAAGAACGCGTTAAAATAGAAAAGGCCGGCTCAATTGCTCCGGCCATCTCTTTCTTTGCGTCTCCGCGTCTCTGCGGTGACTAGCTTACTTCCGGTCCTTAAACGCATCAAACAGCCTCGTATGCCTGCTCGTCAGCGGGATCATTCGGCCGTTGATGAACATATATCGAATGTTTGTTCGGGGTTCGAGGATATCGCCATCGGCGACGACTATATTGGCCACCTTGCCCATTTCGATAGAGCCCATCCGGTCAGCAATTCCTAGTATCTGTGCGGGATAGAGCGTGACCGATCTGAGAGCATCGTCTCTCGCGAGGCCGTAGGCTGCCGCGAGACCAGCATGGTATGGCAGGTCTCGCGTTTCCGCCCCGGTGTCACCAGTCGAAATAGCGTATTTGATCCCGGCCGCCTGCATCTTGGCCGGAGCCTCGAACAGCGAATCATACGGATCGTCTTCCCTCACAGGCAGGGTGTAGATATGGGTGTAGATCACCGCAATATTGTTGGCCTTGAGCACATCCGCGGCCTTCCACGCCTCTTGTCCGCCAACCAAAATTGCCTTGAGCTTCATATCGCCGACGAATTTCGCAACTCCGCGAATATCGCGTTCGCGTTCGGCTGTGAATATGACAACTTTTTCGCCTCTGATGTACGGGGCCATCGCCTCAAGCCGCACGTCAGTCGGCGGATAAGGCAGGGTCCGGTCTTTTGCGTACGCCTCGCGAGCCCGAAGGTAATTTTCAGCGTTGGTAAATATCTTTTTCAACTCCTCGACCTGCGTGTCGCGCCGCCTTATTGCCTCATTAAATTCGACCGGTGGCGCTCCGAAACCGCCCCCGCCAAAACCCCCGCCAGTCGCGATGCGGGGAAAATTGACCACGAGCCCAAATTCGCTGATCACTGCCATCTCGTCGGGCGTAGCTCCGTTGAGATTGATCACCGCGGCCTGCCCGCTGATGATCCCGCCTCGCGGGGCCGACACGACTGTCGTAATGCCGTTTACACGGGTTACGTTTATATGGGCCGAATGCGGATGAATACCTTTGATCGCCAGTGTGTTAGCGTTCATGGTTCCTGTCTCGACCAGGTCAACTGATGCCGCCAATCCGAGCGTGATCTCAGCAAGCCCCATCGACGTGGACGCATCTATCATCCCCGGAAAAACCGAAAGCCCGCGGCCGTCGATCCTCTCAGCACCGGCCGGAATAGTGACATTCGGGCCAACACCGGCTATTTTTCCATTCTGGATTACAACCGTTCCGTTCCCGATCACTGCACCTGAGACCGTTACGATGCGGGCATTCTCGATCGCGAACGTCCCTGCACGCCCGGTCGCATTCTGCTCGGTTCCGTCATTCTGCGCAATTATCGATAACGAGAGGCTCATCACCAACGACAGAAAAAGGCCGGCCCGAAAAACCAATCTTGATTTTTTCATCTTAAATATCGTGTTCATTACCGGTTACCTCCGTCCGTCTCGTCCGCGTGGTCGTGTTCCTGTCGTCTCTCAGAGGGAACCCTTGGTTGTGTACCGCCCGATGCCGGCGGCCGGTTGGCATCGAGCTTTTCGAGTGCATCGCGTTCTCGGGCCATATCGACTCGCATCTGGGCATCTGCAGCGCGGTCAAAAAAGGTCTCTCCCTCGATCAACGTTGTGTCGACGCGGGCCGCTACGTTAAAGGGATGTGCGTTCCAGATCACGAGATCGCCGTCTTTACCCACCTCGATCGAGCCTGTACGCTTTCCGATGCCAAGCTGAATCGCCGGATTGAGCGTGATCATCTTTAGCGCTTCTTCCTCGGGGACGCCGCCGTATTTCATCGCTTTGGCTGCATCAAGATTTAGACGTCGAATTCGTTCAGCCGAATCGGAGTTGATCGAGACGTTCACGCCGTTCTTCCAAAGAACATAGGCGTTGTACGGTATCGAGTCGTATGCCTCGAGCTTATAGCCCCAGCTATCCATAAATATCGAAACGCCAGTTCCTCGTTTGGCGATCTCAGGGGCGATCTTATAAGCCTCGAGCGCATGTTGGAGCGTGCCGATCTTGAAACCGAATTCGTCGGCCAGCAGAAGCAAATTCAGGTGTTCATCTGAACGATAGCCATGAGCGTGAACGAGGCGTTTGCCTTCGAGGATCTCGACGATCGGCTCGAGCTCGAGGTCGCGGCGCGGCGGGATCCGCGTTTTTTTGGCCCTAAAATCGTCAAGTGCCTGCTTATGGTCACGTGCCCTGAGAAAGGCATCCCGCATCGTTTCGATAACGCCCTGGCGTGTTCGTGGATATCTTAGCTGCTGACCAGGCTGCGGGGCCTGGGTCGTGCGCCGAACGTTCTCGCCCATCGCGAATTTTATCCCGGGCGGTGCATCGGCTATCACGTATTGCTCGACAGGACGTCCCCATTTGAATTTCACCGTTGAGTTCTGTCCACCAATCGAATTAGCTGAACCGTGAAGCAGATTCGCAGCTGTTACGCCGCCTGCCAGGGCTCGATAGATCGCGATGTCCTTTGGGTTGAGCATGTCTCGGATCTGGGTCATCGAAGTGACTGAGAATGCTCCCTCGTTAATGGCGTCGAGCATTGCGTGAGAGTGACAGTCGATGATGCCGGGCGTAACATACCTGCCCGTCGCATCGATAACCCTGACCCCCGCCGGTGCCGAAATATTCTTCCCGATCCGCGTGATCTTGCCTTTTTGGACGAGAATGTCAGTCTCGGTGAGCGTGCCGCGGATAGCGGTCAAGACCGTGGCGTTCTTTATCAAAACGTCATTGCCAGTCTGACCATTGGCCGAGATATGCAAGCCTCCCACAAACAGGAGGAACATAATGCAGTATGCTGTGAACTTTTTCATATATTTAATTCTTTTGATGATTTCACCGTTACGGATTCCGCGTTCCGATGATCTCGGCGCTTCCCTGCGTTGAATCGATGACCCCTCTTATCTCGTTCCCGGTCACGGTCCCTCGGGCGGTAATATCGATCGTCTGGCCGCCAAATTCGACCACGCCGGTGAAACGAAACCCTTCGGCCGACACACTTCCGCCCACCAATCGTGTTGTTCCAAGAGCCGAGACCATCGTACCGGTAAAGGTGGCGCCAGTCTGGATAAACGTCAGAGTAGCTTCGAGCGGCTGGCCTGGAATATGGATAACAACACTGTATATTCCGTTGACATTAGGCAGTCCCGAGGCCGGAAGGGTACCTGTCCCCGGTCCACTGGGGCCGCGACCGGCAGCCGGCCTCGCGGGTTCCTTGATCTCAAATACTTTTCCGTCGATGATCGTCCGCGGTACGAACTTGTCCTTTCCAAAGAGGTCGCCTCGAACCAGCGTGAGATTGGCTATCTTTCCGGCTTCGATTGAACCGAGGCGGTTCTCGACGCCCAGTATCTCAGCGGCGCCAAGGGTCATTGCCCGTATCGCAGCGTCGCGATTGAGTCCGTTCTCAACGGCTTTACCAGCGTTGGCAAAAAAATCGCCCAGCGGCGTGATGCCCCCCGATTGAAAGGCAAACTTGACACCAGCAGCGGCCAGCCGGGCCGGGCCTCGCGGGGTCTCGGCTCTAAGCCTGAGTGTTTCCAAGCTCTCAGGATCGGCCTCGGGCGAGGCCGCCGCGGTTCGTTTCGGAAAATTCATCGAAACGAGCACCGGCACATCCTGGGCCTTCAGCCGGTCGGCTACCTTCCAGGCCTCATTGCCGCCTGCGATCATTCCTCGCAGATTCAACTCCTTAATGAGGTCCAGAGCTCGGATTATCTCTATCTCACGATTGGCATTGAATACGACGGGGACCTGTCGGTTGATGGCGGGATAAAGAGCTTCGAGTGATCGATCGGCCTCTGGGCGACGAACCCCCCGCGGATCGGCTGCATAAAGCTTTTGCCATTCCTGCAGTCTCTGGGCGTCGTAAAACATTTGCCTGAGCGCGGCGAATGTTCCCAGTAAAGAAAAAGGATAATTGCCGCCCCCGATCGTAGTAAAAGTTACATGCTGAGCGAAGGGCGACTTCACGAGCATCGATGAGACCCGATCTCCCGAGAGGTTTACGATAACGGATTGACCGTTAAAAATACCGGTTCGGCCCGTCGTCACTACTGTTGTGAACCCAGCGTTGCGAGCGGCTTCGAATTGGGCTTCTCCGGCCCGTATGTCCTCTAATATCTGTAGGTCGGGTCTGAGGCCGGCAGGGTAGTTTGAGTTGGACTGCTGCTGCTGGGCCGCAGCGGCGGCCGCTGCAGCCGCTGCTGCACCGCC
>JBGSXN010000157.1:0-3030 GCA_041751355.1 Pyrinomonadaceae bacterium | reverse complement strand
CCGAGCAGGCGCAGGCTCGAAAGATCATGTTTGAGCGGGTATTGTTCACCCCATTTGATAAATGCCCGGATCGCTGTCGGAGCCGTGTAAAAGATATTGATCTTGTGCCGGTCGATCATATCCCAGAAGCGGTCAAAATCTGGATAATTCGGAGCCCCCTCGTACATGAAAACCGTGGCACCGTTAGCGAGCGGTCCGTAAACGACATAACTGTGTCCCGTAACCCAGCCGATATCGGCTGTGCACCAGTAGATATCGTCATCCTTGAGATCAAAGACCATTTTGGTCGTATATGCGACCTGAGTGAGGTAACCGCCCGTAGTATGGAGAATGCCCTTCGGTTTACCCGTCGTGCCTGAAGTATAAAGTATGTAAAGGGGGTGTTCGGAATCCAGGTGTTCGGCCGGGCAATCCGCACTCACGGTCTTTGTGAGTTCATGCCACCAGTGGTCGCGGCCGGGCCGCATCGCGATCTTTGTATGAGTCCGCTGGTAAACAACGACATTCTCGACGGTCGGGCATCCTTCGGCGGCTTCATCGACAATTTCTTTGAGCTTTATCTCGGAACCCCGGCGGTATCCGCCGTCAGCCGTTACGATCAGTTTGCATCCACCATCGTTGACACGGTCGCGTATGGCCTCGGCAGAGAACCCGCCAAAGATCACAGTGTGGACAGCTCCGATCCGTGCACAGGCAAGCATCGCGACCGCCAGGGTGGGAACCAGCGGCATGTACAGCGCAACGCGATCGCCGGTTTGGACACCGAGCTTTTTCATCACATTGGCGAATCGTGAAACTTCCTGATGAAGCTGCAAATAAGTGATCGTCTTGATCTCGCCGGTTTCGCCTTCCCAGATGATCGCAGCCTTGTTCTTGCGTGCTGCCCTTAAATGCCGGTCGAGACAGTTGTGAGAAATATTTATCTTGCCGCCGATGAACCATTTAGCAAACGGTTCGTTCCATTCGAGGACGGTATCCCATTTTTTGAACCACTCGAGATCTTCGGCCTGGCGGGCCCAAAAGGCCTGCGGGTCGGCCGCAGCTTCCGCATACATGTGCTCGTATTCTTCAAAGCTTTTGATATGGGCATTTTCCGAAAATTCACGCGGAGGCGGGAAGACTCTTTCTTCGTTCAGGATCGACTCAATAGCAATAGGCTCAGGCATACCACCAAAGTATAAGTCACACCGCTCACAACCAAAAACAGCACACGTCAATGCCGCCGAATATAATCCGGCGGTGCCGTTTTGGAACCGTCAGCATAATGTGTAAAATCGCCCCAGCAATTAACCCTGCAAATATGCCGCTTATCGAAATGCGAAATATCGTCAAGGAGTTCCCGGGCGTCCGGGCCCTCGATGGGGTGAGCATGACACTGGAGGCCGGCGAGGTACACGCTCTTGTCGGTGAGAACGGAGCCGGAAAATCCACTTTGATGAAGGTCCTTTCGGGTGTTTATCCACATGGGACCTTCGAGGGCGAGATCCTTATTGACGGCGAGTCGGTGAACTTCGGCGGCATACGCGATTCGGAGGCCGCGGGAATCGCGATGATCTTTCAGGAGCTGTCCCTCATAAAGGAATTGACCGTTGGTGAGAATATTTTTCTCGGGAATGAACCGTCGAGTCTCGGCGTTATTGACTGGTCCAGGCTTTATCACGCTGCTTCAAACCTACTAAACGAACTCCATCTGCCGATCGACCCCCGCGTCAAAGCGGGTACGCTCGGCATTGGCCAGCAACAGTTGATCGAGATCGCCAAGGCGCTATCGCAGAATGCCGGAATATTAGTGCTCGACGAGCCCACAGCGGCGCTGACAGAGTCTGAGGTCGAAACGCTTTTTGGCATTCTAAATAAACTCCGCCAACGCGGCGTCGGCCTGATCTATATCTCGCACAAACTCGACGAGGTTTTTCGAATGGCCGACCGGATCACGGTGCTGCGTGACGGGAAAACGGTGGCCACGACCCGGGCCAGCGAAACAAACAAGGACCGAGTGATCTCGGCAATGGTGGGACGCGATGTGCGTGACATCTTTCCTGAGTCCGAGCACGAGATGGGTGAGATCGCGATCAGTGTCCGTAATGCGACGGCATTCTCTTTTGACGCCCCTGACAAAAAAGTCGTCGATGATGTGACGTTCTCAGTAAGAAAAGGTGAAGTCTTAGGAATTGCAGGACTGATGGGGGCCGGGCGATCCGAGCTGCTTATGACCATCTTTGGAGCTTGGCCGGGCAGACACTCGCGACAGGTCGAGATCGATGGCAGAGAAGTTTCAGTATCTTCTCCCGGAGATGCTATCCGGGAAGGCATCGGCTTTGTTACGGAGGACCGCAAACGCTACGGCGTTATCCTTGAACAAACGGTCCTCGATAATATGACACTTGCCGGGTTAAGAACGCTTTCGGGGCGTTTTGTTACAAACCGGACTCGAGAAGCTATAGCCGTGGGAGGCCCAATGCGAGTGCTTCGAATAAAAGCCGATTCGCCGCTCACGATAACCGGGACCCTCTCCGGAGGCAATCAGCAAAAAGTGGTGCTGGGAAAATGGCTGCTTACCAACCCCAAGGTTTTGTTCCTCGATGAACCGACCCGAGGCATCGATGTAGGGGCCAAGCAGGAGATATATGCCGAGATCAATAAGCTGGCTAAGACCGGACTCGCTATCGTACTTGTCTCGAGCGAATTGCCCGAGGTCCTCGGCCTTTCGGACCGCGTGCTCGTCCTGCACGAAGGGCGTGTAACAGGTGAATTTACCCGTGACCAGGCAACGCCTGAGAAAGTGATGGCTGCGGCGACCGGGCATAGCCGCGTTATAAATGACAATTAAAGTTCAACGATCTAATGTCAAAAATTAAATTAAGCACCTCCGCACTTAGGGCCTACGTCATGATCGTCGTCGTCGGTCTGATATGGGGATATTTCCATTGGTCAACGGATTCGATCTTTCTCACCCCGCGCAACCTTTCCAATTTAATGACTCAGATGTCGGTCACGGCCATCATTGCCGTGGGAATGCTGATGGTTATT
>JBGSXN010000156.1:0-10955 GCA_041751355.1 Pyrinomonadaceae bacterium | reverse complement strand
TCCGTCCAGGTTTTTTGCGTTCTTGAGGACCGAGGTCCGGTCGTAGCCTTCGGGGTTATTTTGCGGCGTCATCATATAACGCTCAGTGTAGATCGAATCGTAGAGCCGCCAGTCGGAGACCATTCCGCCGGCGATGCCCATCTTGAATGACTTGCTGTGGGTAAGGGCGTAGCCGGTCATCATACCGCCAAAGCTCCAGCCGAACATCCCGATCCGCGATTCGTCAACGTAGGGCTGCGACTTGAGATAGCTCACTCCGTCCTCGATATCCCGCAGCTCTAGCACCATGAAATTTTTATACGACGGCCAAACAGATTCCTGGCCTTTACCGCTGGCCGATCGGTTATCGCAGATCCAAACGATGTAGCCACGCTGCGCGAGCATCTGGAACCACATTCCTCGATTACCGCCCCAGCGGTTAAAAACGGCCGGAGCGTGCGGCCCGGCGTAGGTGTAGATCAGCACCGGATATTTCTTCGACGGGTCAAAGTCAGGCGGTTTGATCATCATCGCTTCCATTTCGAATCCGTCACGCGTTTTTACGTTCAGGAATTCCGGTGGGCTCAGTTTATATGTTTTAAGTACGTCGACGACATTCTCATTGACGGGCCGCACCATGCGGCCATCGGCCGCGAACAGGCGCGTTTGCGGCGGAGTGTTGACATCGCTCCAAGTCCCGACAAAATGTGTGAATGTGCTGTTAAAATTAGCCGCGTGCCAGCCGCTTCCTCGCGAGATTCGCTCGACCTCGCCGCCGGTCAGCCGAACGCGGTAAATGTTCTCCTCAATGTGGCTGTCCTTTGTTGCAGAGAAATATGCCCAGCCATTGGCCTTGTCAACACCATAGAGATTTCGAACCTCCCATTTGCCGCTGGTAAGCTGCCGGATCATCTGTCCGGAAGAGTCATATAGATACAGATGCGGCCAGCCGTTGCGCGCTGACAGCCAAACGAATTGAGAGTTTGGGCCGATATTTTCAGTGAATGCAGGATTGTCATAAACCTCGACCCATGCCGGGGTCGTTTCGGTCAGGACCTTTCGAACGATCTTGCCGTCAAGTCCGGCGGCGTTGAGATCCAGGAAGGTCTGTTCTCGATTCAGGGCCTGGAACAGCACATTTCGGCTGTCGGGCGACCACGCTACGCGGGCGATCAGCAGGTCTTCGGGTTTGTAGGTTGAGAGATCGACAAATTTTACGGCATCTCCCAATTGCAGGATTCTCGCCGGC
Source organism: Pyrinomonadaceae bacterium (assembly GCA_041751355.1). Classification (GTDB taxonomy): domain Bacteria; phylum Acidobacteriota; class Blastocatellia; order Pyrinomonadales; family Pyrinomonadaceae; genus OLB17. The sequence continues at coordinate 9,727 of JBGSXN010000156.1, read as the reverse complement.
AGCCGCTCGCCTATCCGCGGGATACGCGCCGGGTTGGGAACGATAGAAGTTTTCGTCACGTCTGCAATACCGAGCTGAACGAGCGGATTGGGTTCACCGGCCTTGGGGTAGAAGGTCGTTTCGACGATCTGTTCGTTTACGATGTCATTTGTAATTACAAAACTGGGTACCGGCGATTCGTCGAGTCTTAGGAACGCTATGTTCCGCGAGTCGGGCGACCACCAATAGCCCCGCTTTTGGCCGCGGCCGTAAAGCTCTTCTTCGTATAGCCAATCGAGATATCCGTTGTAGATCGCTTTTTCGCCCTCGCGGCCGTCGCGGGTCAGCTGTTTTTCGTTTCCATTAACAACATCAGCGACGTACAGATTATTGCCCCGAACAAAGCTCACCCATCTGCCGTCAGGGCTGAAATCGGCCTCCTTTTCCTCATCATTCGGTGTGTTCGTAAGACGCCTGATCTGCCGCGTCGAAATGTCGTAATACCAGAGGTCGGCAAGGTGATTTAGCAAAATACCCCGGTCACTCCGGTCGAATTGAAGGTCGGACCCGTTGGCTATGACCGCTGCATCCGGTTGCTTGATACCCAGACGCATCAGGGTCGCCACCAGCGAACCACTGTCATAATAAGGTAAAGCTTCGCCCGTGACCGGGTCGACGCGCACCAGCCGGCCGCCGGCCACCTGCCTGAATGACCTTCCATCGGGAGCCCATTGGACAAATACCGGCGTCCCACCCAGTCTTACCCGGACCTTTGGATCCGGGCTGAAGATATCGTCGAGGGTAAGAAGCTTGTCCTGAGCCGAAGAGGCGAGGGAAAAAACGAAAACGGAAATGAAAAGCAGCTGGAGTTTCTTCATAATCAGACCTTCGGAAAAAGATGAGTTCTCAATTAGAGTTATATATTAAACCAAACGCCGTGTTTTCCAGATACTATAGCTATGAGCAACCGTTCCTTTTGACACAGTGAAAAAAGAGAATACTATTTCTCCGGCAGGAGGTTTGTCATGATTCTTGTAGTGGGAGCGACGGGCCAACTCGGGACCGCCATCGTTAGAAAGCTTCGCCGTGATGACCGCTCGGTGCGAGCCTTGGTGCGCGAGGGTTCAAATTACAGCCATCTTGTGGAAACCGGGGCCGAGTTCGTTAAGGGCGATCTTCGAAACCGGTCAAGCCTCGAAGCAGCCTGTGAGAGCATCGACACTGTGATCGCCACCGCGAATACCGCGTTGCCCCGTAAGAAGAGCGATTCGTTCAAAGCTGTCGACGATAAAGGCTATGAGGATCTGATAGGCGCAGCCACGCAGGCGGGCGTTCGCCAGTTTATTTTCACTTCCGCGCTTTCGGATCCAGAATTTGACCGGCTGCCGCTACTACGCCAAAAACGCGTGACCGAGGCAAGGCTGACGAGCAGCGGAATGGAATATACGATCTTTCGCGCCGGGCCTTTTATGGATGTTTCGTTCGCGATGATGGGCAGCGATATTCCGCTCAGAGGCGCCGAGGCAGCGTCTGTTTCACGGCCATTCTGGTTCACGACGAAGTTTTTCAACAGCGTAAAGAACAACATTTCCGACTCGGACACGATCGGCATCCTGGGCGATGGCTCGACACGCCACTCGTACATCTGCGTTGACGATGTAGCAGAATTTCACGCTAAGGCGGTAGGGCACAGCGCGGCGGCCAATGCGACGTTTAGCGTCGGCGGCCCCGAGGCACTAACCCAAATTCAGATCAAAGAGATCTACGAAAAAATCCTGGGAAAACCACTGAAGGCGCAGTATACGCCCGCCTGGGTTTTTAAGATGGGTTATACATTGCTCAAGCCTTTTTCACCCGCCGCCGCCAATATAATGGGCCTTAATTATCACGCCGCCCGGACAGATTCGGTGATAGACATGACTGAGACCGCGCGAGTTTTCGACGTCAGGCTAACAAGCGCCGAAGAATTTCTCAGTAAACGAGCCGGCACTGCGGCTTAATCGACTGCCGCTAAAGGTGTTGGACGAAACAGGTGACCTTCGATCAAGCTAGGCCTTGGGATGTGCTCGATCATAAACCTCGATCATCTTTTCCATCGAGACCTGCGTGTAGATCTGCGTGGTCGAAAGCCGTGCGTGGCCGAGCAATTCCTGGATATCGCGAAGGTCTGCTCCCTGGTCCAGCAGGTGAGTGGCAAAGGTGTGGCGCAAGCTGTGCGGTGAAATGTTGTGAATATCTGCACACTGCTTTATGTATTTGTCGATCATCCGGCCAACAGACCGGGTCGTAAGCCGCCCGCCCCGGCGATGAAGGAAAAGAGCACGGTCGTCTCGCGCCGCCGGCGGGCATTCATTTAGGAACACACCGCGGGTCTTTTCCAGATATAGCAGCAGTGCCTGCAGTGCGGGCTCGCCGAAAGGCACAATTCTCTGCTTGTTTCTTTTCCCGGTGACACGGACGACCTTTTCGCGCATATCGACATCGGCGAGATTTATGCCTACGAGTTCGCCGACGCGAATGCCTGTAGCATACAGAAACTCGATGATCGCCCGGTCACGGCGGCCAAGGTTGGTGTTGATATCGGGCGTTTCGATGAACCGCACGGCGTCCTCGATCGAAAGATGGTTCGGAAGCGTCCGCTCGATCCGCGGTGTCGCGACCATCTTGGCCGGATTCGATTCGAGCTTGCCTTCGCGGATCAAAAATTGAAAAAAGGTACGCAGGCTGGCAAGTTTTCGCGCAACCGAGGTCTTCTTATGATCGCCGTGAAGCGATGCCATCCACTCGCGGATGGTCAACCGGTCTATATCTGCGGCGGCAATATCATCACGCTTTTCGATGCCTATCAGGTGAACTTTAAATTGATCGAGGTCGCTGGCGTAATTGCGCAGCGTGTGCGGGCTCAGATTGCGTTCGTATTTCAGGTGCTGAAAAAACTGTGTGAGATCTTCCGTGAGCATTAAGTTTAGTAGCCTCTTGACGGAGATTATCTTTTAGGGACGTAATACCCTTTTCGGGCGCGGATCGTAAGGTCCTTTTTCCCATTTACACTTAGCTCGATCGAGCGAAATTCGCCCCGCTTCTCCGACTCATCTTCCGGATAATAGCTCAGAACATACTGCTGCGAAAGCTCGGACGCGATCTGTGTAAAGGCCGCTCCCATCTCATCATCATCGATCGGCGAATAAACCGCTCCGCCAGTCTGCTGCGTGATCTCGATCATTCGCCGTTCTGCCGTCAGGGCCCGAATATTAGCATTGCCGCCTCTGACGCCGGTCCGTTTGAAATTCTCAAATTCCTTTGTTTTAACCACATATACCTGACAATCGGTCAATAGAAGCGTTCTGACGACCTCGGCCAGCGTGGTTTTGAGATCGCTGTACGTATCTTCCCCGTCAGAAACGATCACGACAACGCGGCGCCCATTGGAAGATTTAAGGTAGTTGGCAACCTCAATAATACCGTCCAGCAGCGCTGTCGCACCTTTTGGTTCCGGGAACATTTCGATCGATTGCGTAAGCAGCGAAACGGTCGAGGTGAATGGCTGTTCGAGCCTGGTGTAGTCAGCAACGGAAAACAATGCGGCCATGTCGCGGTCAGGCCTGATCACGCGGCGAAAAAATTGTATCGCAGCTTGCTTTTCGAATTCGCGGGCGACGATGACGCTCGATGAATTATCAAACAGCATCGCCATCCGGATCGGTGTTTCCGCACGCGAAAATTCAGATATCTCCGCCGATTTTCCGTCGATCTTCAGCTCAAAATCGTTAAGCCTCAGGCTAGCGACCGGTCGTCCATTACCGTCAGTCACCGAAACCGGGATCGGAACCAGCGAGGCCGCGATCTTTATGATCTCATCGTTTTCGTTAACCGGTTGGGCCGCCGAGTATGACGGAAGCCGAACGGAAACCGGCGTCGGCATGGTTTTTACCGACGGCCCGACGATCGAACGCGGCGTTGGCGTCGGGCTCGGCTTCTGCCGCCCGGACTGGCCAAGCACTCCGGTCGAACAAAGGACCGCGATGAAAAATATCAATATCGCTTTCATACTGCCGACTATTGGATTACGGAACGGCCTGAAAATATGCCTATACGAATATTAACTTGACCCCGGCAATCACGAGGACAACCGCCAAAACCCGTCGCAGAGTAATGGAATCGAATTTTTTGCTGCCAAGCGTAGAACCGATCACTCCGCCCAGGATGGCGGCTGCGATCCATAGCCAAACCTCGCCGGGAAGGACGGCCAGAGCACCTTTGGAATATTGCCCGGCCAGGCCCGCAGCCGAATTCACCAAAATGAACAGTATCGACACGCCCGCCGCGACCCGCGTCTCGGCCCACCGCATAAGCAAAATTATTGGCGTCAAAAATATTCCACCGCCGACGCCAACCAGGCCAGACAGCAGCCCGATGATGGCTCCGATAAACAAGCATACCGCTATCGGTGGATCTTTAACTTCATCATCATTCTTTAACTTGATCGCCAGTCGGATTGCCGCGAGACACAGCACGACGCCAAGCACGATTTTGTAGACGTTCGTGGGCAAATGGATCATTCCACCAATAAACGCCATCGGTATCGACGCCGCCGCGAACGGCAAAAACAGCCTCCATGAGACATACCCAGCCCGATAAAACTGAACGGTCCCGATCGATGCGACAAACAGATTCAGCACCAATGCCGTAGGACGCGTCACCTCAGGCGCCACCGCCATAAACGCCATCACCGCCAAATACCCCGAAGCCCCCCCATGCCCGACAGAGGAATAGAGGACGGCGACGAGGAAGATGGCGAGGAGGACGAATGGGGCAAATTCCATAGACGTGAGATTCAAATTTCGTCGGACCGCAGGCCAGGGTGCCTGCCAGGCTTCGGTATATCGTTGGCAATTCAAAAACGTCGGACCGCAGGCACCCTTGCCTGCCAGGCTTCCGCCGCGGAAGCCTAATTCTGGGATTCCCTCCAAGCGCTGCTCCACAGCCATTCTGCAGGTTCGCTGCATAGACCGGCTTTTACAGGATTATTCTCAATATATTTGATCGTTTTTTCGAAGTGGATGCGATCGCGGATGAAGCGATCAAAATATTCAGGGCTCCAAAATCTGCCTTTTCTTCCAATGATCTTGTTCGCCGAATTTGCCGTAAATGACTTTATCGAATGCAAAATTTCTGCAAGAGAGTATCCTGTAAAGGGTGAATGAAGTATGTGTGCATGATTTGGCATGATCACCCACGAATGGAGATCGTACTTAACCCCATTAAATTTCAGAAGAGTCTGCTCAACGATCGCGGCAATTCGGACATCCGTAAGATAATCTACTCCCTCGCTCTTATCGAGATATTTATCGATCTCCCGATAGTACTCGATCTCTGAAATGCGGCCGCATCCAAGGTTTTGCCGTAGGCTTCTCACGATTGAGGTTGGCAGCGAACCATCCAAGCGGAAGGTCACGAATTGGGTAACTACTTCGCTGTCGAAATGGGGGAGATACCCACGGTCATATCGGCCACGCCGAACGATTGCTGACCTCTCGCTTATCTCTGATCCTTCGTTTGCCATCGCTATTTAGACGCTTCGCGTCTGGCAGGCAGGGGTGCCTGCGGTCCAACGGATTGCATCCACTCATCCCAATCTTTCAACGAATGTTCCACCTGGACCATGTGCCTCTCACGTTTATTTCGGTGCTTTTTACGAAGCTCGACGGGCAGCGGCTCAAGCAGGCCGAAGGTGATGTTTACCGGCTGGAAATTTTTTGTTTCGACATTCGAAACATAGCGGCAGAGGGCGCCGATGGCTGATGTTTGCGGGGCGGTCAAAAGCCGCTGATTTCGTAATGTACGCACCGCGTTGATCCCGGCGAGCCAGCCGGTGGCGACGGATTCGACATAGCCCTCGACGCCGGTGATCTGGCCCGCAAAGAACAATCGTGGATCAGTGCGTGTTTCCAACGACTCATTTAATATCTTTGGGCTGTTGATGAACGTATTGCGATGTATCTGCCCGAACTGCAAAAACTCGGCATTTTCCAAACCGGGAATTAGTTTTAGCACACGTTCCTGTTCGCCATAACGCAGATGATTTTGAAAACCGACCATTCCATAGGCGTCCGCCATCAGGTTTTCCTGGCGGAGTTGGACACAGGCGTATGGTTCCTCGCCGGTTTTGGGATGACGCAGCCCCTTTGGTTTCATCGGGCCGAACCGCAGTGTTTCAGGGCCGCGGCGGGCGATCTCCTCGATCGGCAGGCATGATTCGAACCAATGCGTATCCTCAAACCGTTTGAGAGGGACCGATTTGGCTTCGAGCAATTCTGCGATGAAAAGCTCGTATCGCTCTCGATCCATCGGGCAGTTAATATAATCGTCACCGCCTTTGTCATATCGTGCCGCTTTGAAAGCTATCGACATATCGATGGAATCCGCGGTGATGATCGGTGCGATCGCGTCGTAAAAATAAAGCTGGTCGTCGCCCGTAAAACGAATTATCTCAGCCGTCAGCGCGTCGGATGTGAGCGGGCCAGTGGCAATGATAGTTACCTCCGCCGCCGGGATAGTTTTCACTTCTTCCCTGACGATCTCGATCTTCGGATGAGCTTCGACCCGCTCAGTGATCAGCTCGGCAAACTTGCCTCGATCGACAGAAAGGGCCGCACCTGCGGGAACACGTGTAGCTGCTGCCGCATCCATCACGAGTGAACCCCCGCGCCTAAGTTCCTCTTTTAAAAGATACGGTGCAGAACCCCGTTCATCCGTTTTCAGCGAATTCGAACAAACGATCTCGGCCAGCTTATCGGTGCGATGCGCGGGCGTCTGCTGAAGAGGGCGCATTTCAAACAGCCTCACATTTGCACCCATCTCAGCTGCCTGCCAGGCGGCTTCAACTCCGGCGAGGCCGCCCCCAATCACGTTAATAACATCTTTCATTATTTGTGATTATAGATCATCCACATCTCAGGCTAGCCTGAATCTAGGCGCCCGTGTGCCTCTTATGCGAAGTTTTTTGCAACCCTGCCCGTCTGGCGGCGTGATAAATGCGAGTCTCAAGAAATTTGCCGGCACAATCATCGAGGACTTAAATTTGTCCACAATCTTAATCAACCGGAGAAAGGCGCAGGTCGCCTCAAAAGAAATGAAAATTTTGTCCATTGCCGCATTGATCATCGTCGCAGGAGGGCTGTCGATAGCCGGTCAGGAGCGTGTCCTGACCGAGGCCGAATTTACCGAGATACACACAAAAGCGCAGGCCGACCTTTATAGAGGGGTACACGGCCCTTTCCGGCAGGTTTTGGAAACCGCGGCTGATACGGAAGCCCGGCCTGAGTTCTCTTATCGTTTAAAATCCGTAACCAAAACAGTTCCAGGCCAGGGCACGCACCGTGTCGACGAACGATTGGTGAATGGAAAATCCGTCAAGTCCGAGGTTATCAGCATAAATAATCGGGGTTATTTACAAACGGCTGACGGATCGTGGAAGGAATTACCTGACAGGCCGCAAAATAACGTTGAGGCCGCTAAGAATCCGTCGACCGATTCACAGACGATAGAACGGCAGGCTCAATTCAAATATCTCGGGGTCGAGACCACCGGCGATCGAAAGGAACATGTATATTCGAAATTCGAACGCCGCAAGACTCTGAATACCACAAACGGGACCACCAGCGAGTCCGAGACCACGACAAAGGTCCGCGTCAGCACAACGGGGGAATATTACCGGTTCGAGTCAGATGCAAAAACGCTCGGAAGCCGAGGCGTAGCTGGCACAGTCAGAATCGTGATCGAGGTCGCGGCCGACCCGACTATTACCATCAAGGTTCCTGAGATCTCGAAGTAGAACCTAACAGGAAAATTGATGTTAGAAAGGCGTTCTAGTCCCGAACGCTTTTTTTATTGGGAGACTGTAGCCACGCAGACCGATGAAAACTGTTTTTTTCGGTAACCTCGTTATCTCAGGAGAAATTATGATTGATCTCAAGAATAAAAAAGTCGCAATTTTAGTAACCGAGGGTTTTGAGCAAGAGGAGCTTACCTCGCCGCGCGAGGCTCTCGACAATGCCGGGGCCCAAACGATGATCGTTTCCCCCGAGGACGGCCAGGTTCAGGGGTGGAACCATTTCGACAAGGCCGATATGTTCACCGTCGACGTCCCGCTGGCCGAGGCAAACGCGGATAATTTTGACGCGCTCCTGCTGCCGGGCGGGGTCGCAAACCCCGACCAACTCCGCATGAAACCCGAAGCGGTCGATTTTATCAAGAAGTTCTTTGAGGCGGGTAAACCTGTCGCCGCCATCTGTCATGCACCGTGGACACTTATCGAGGCCGACGTTGTTCGCGGCCGCAAGATGACGTCGTGGCCGTCAGTTAAGACCGACCTGATAAATGCCGGGGCAGAATGGGATGACGAAGAGGTCGTTGTCGACGCCGGCCTGGTCTCGAGTCGAAAGCCCGAGGACCTGCCGGCATTTAACAAAAAGATGATCGAGGAATTTGCGGAGGGAGTTCATCGCGGCCAGCGGGCCGTCGGACGCTGATCATTGATCGAACAGTTTGTCTACAGGGCCTCGCATCATTTGTGCGGGGCCCTTTGCGTACGGATCGTAAACGATAATGAATCTCAACTGGATTGACATATTACTGGTTCTATTGATCGGCATCAGCATCGCTTTTGGCTGGCTGCGGGGCTTTATTTTAAGCGTTTTGGATCTAGTCCGCTGGGTCATGAGCTGGCTGGCGGCGATTCTTTTATATAAATACGTCTCCGCGGCTCTCGAATCTTTGACCGACTGGACCGAAACATGGCGGGCCCCGATCGCGTTTGTAATTGTCCTCATAGCCGCTTCGGTTTTGATCCAGACGCTCGGCCGGCGACTATCAAAAAGCATCCCGCGTGAATACCACGATCACCAAGCCAATCACGTTCTGGGATCGATCCCGGGTCTGGCGAATGGGCTGATAATAGCGGCCCTCGTTTCCGCACTCTTGTTCTCGACGCCGCTATCGGACGATCTCAGCGAGAGCTCGCGGGAAAGTGCTCTTGCCAACAGCCTCGCCGCCTACACCGAAAACCTCGAGAACGCCCTTTCACCTATCTTCGAGCCAGCCGTGAGAAAGTCGCTCAACAGGCTGACGACCATCGAACCCGGCTCAAAAGAAATCGTAGAGCTTCCTTTTAAGGTCGAGAATGCCGAGCCCGTCCCTTCGCTTGAGGATCAAATGCTCGAGATGGTAAACACCGAACGCTCCGCCGCCGGCCTCGACCCAGTTGAGGCCGACCCCGAAATGACCGAGGTTGCCCGTCGCCATTCGGCCGATATGTTTGCCCGAGGCTATTTTTCCCATTACACGCCGGACGGCAAAGACCCATTTGACCGGATGCGGGAGATGAATGTCACTTTTCGGACCGCCGGCGAGAATCTCGCCTTGGCCCCCACACTTCAGATCGCACACACCGGGCTAATGAATTCACCCGGCCATCGGGCAAATATCCTGCAGCCGCGATTCGGCCGCCTCGGTATCGGCATTATGGACGGCGGCCGCCGCGGGTTGATGGTAACGCAAAAATTCCGCAACAGATAGATCGCTGCTGATCTTGTCGGTTTTCCTCCCTCGACGGCGTCGTTTTTTTACCGGCCACGACGTAACCTTTTTCGCACTTTTTACGTCTTAAATGTTATGTCATAAAGCGCCGCTCGGCGGTGTTATCTGATTGTATTGACGAAAAAGGGGTAATCAGCGGCCTACTTTCGGT
>JBGSXN010000155.1:0-2654 GCA_041751355.1 Pyrinomonadaceae bacterium | reverse complement strand
GAACACAGTGACGCGAGGCACTTCGACATCCGCAGACAAAATTGTATGAGCCCCGGTTTTGCCGTATCATCAATATTTTTATACTTGGCTGCATTTGCAGGGTAAATTGAGATCGTCATATGGGTAAGAGCCTTCCAAAACGTTCGGAGAATTATTCCGAGTGGTACAACGAGATAGTCAAACGGGCCGATCTGGCCGAAAATTCCGCCGTCCGCGGCTGTATGGTCATTAAGCCGTACGGTTTTGCCATCTGGGAAAAGATGCAGCGGGCGCTTGACGATATGTTCAAGGAAACCGGGCATCAGAACGCCTACTTCCCACTTTTTGTACCCAAATCGTTTCTTGAAAAAGAAGAAGAGCATGCCGAGGGTTTTGCCAAGGAATGTGCGGTCGTCACGCATTATCGCTTAAAAGCAAACCCGGACGGCAAGGGCCTTATTGTTGATCCTAATGCCAAGCTTGAAGAAGAGCTGATAATCCGCCCTACCTCGGAAACCGTCATCTGGAACGCCTATAAGAACTGGATCCAGTCGTGGCGTGATCTGCCGCTGTTGATCAATCAGTGGTGCAATGTCGTGCGCTGGGAGATGCGTACCCGTATATTCCTGCGGACGGCCGAATTTCTATGGCAGGAGGGCCACACCGCCCACGCCACCGAACAGGAAGCGATCGAGGAAACCGAGAGAATGCTGGGCGTCTATGCCGACTTTGCGGAAAACTGGATGGGCGTTCCCGTGCTGCAGGGCGTTAAGAGCGCCGGCGAGCGTTTTGCCGGGGCCGTCGAGACGTACTGCATAGAGGGCCTGATGCAGGATGGCAAGGCCCTGCAGTGCGGCACATCTCATTTTCTCGGGCAAAATTTCTCGCGTTCGTTCGATGTGAAATTCGTTAATAAAGAAAACGAGCTTGAATATCCATGGGCCACGTCCTGGGGCGTTTCGACACGTCTGATGGGAGCGTTGATAATGGCCCACTCCGACGATCAGGGGCTTGTGCTGCCGCCAAAACTGGCACCTATTCAAGTGGTGATCATTCCGATCCACAAAACACCCGAAGACCTCGCCGCGATCAGCGAGAAGGTCGATCCTATCGTCAAAGAGCTAAAGGCCGCCGGCGTTTCGGTCAAATTCGATGACAGCGAAAACCAGCGTTCGGGCTGGAAGTTTGCGGAATATGAGCTTCGCGGAGTTCCCGTCCGTCTCGGCCTCGGAATGCGTGATCTCGAGAACGGTACCGTCGAGGTCGCCCGCCGGGATACGCTGACAAAGGAATCCGTCGCCATCGATACCGTCGTCGATACCGTCAAGATCCTGCTCGAACAAATGCAACAGAGCATCTATCAAAAGGCCCTGCGGTTTCGCGAGGAAAACACACACCGCATCGACACTTGGGAAGATTTCCTAATACAGATAGAAAAAGGCGGGTTTATCCTGGCACACTGGGATGGAACCGCCGAAACCGAAGCAAAGATCAAGGCCGAAACAAAGGCCACCATCCGCCTGGTCCCGATTACCGACGACAATGAATCGGGAAAATGCGTCTATTCGGGCGAAGCCTCAGATCAGCGGGTAGTTTTCGCGAGAGCATATTGATTGCTGCAGCCCGCGTGTCAGCAAGGGCGATACTTCAAACGAGCGAGCTGGTCATATTTGGAACCCCACGAATATAGATCTGAGTAGAGATCCTGCAAAATCTCATGGTGCTCAAGCATAAGATAACGAGCCCTTCGCAGTTCCTGACTGTTAGCGTGGTTCATAATCGCCAGGACGGAGTCTGTTTCCCTTGCCTTCGTCATGGTCCTGAGCTGATGCCAGTAAATCACTGCCGTCACAACAATGGCCAGAGAAGCGATGATCGTAGCTATTGATGCTATTAAAGAAACAGTCTCGGCTTCGGTCATCTTAGTACTCCCAAATGTTGGGCTTCAGTCGGGGCACCGTGGAGATACAGCGAGCCTGTGCTTTTGAGATCGCGGTGAAGCTCTTTGAGGCGGACGGCCATCATACCGAGGTAGGCCATCATCTGATTTTGGCCGAAAAGCCTCGAAAAGATTCGATCATCGTCGAGACTTCGTCGCCGGCGAGTTGGAGATCGCGAAAAGTCTCTTCGGCAGAGGTGTTCCAATGCCAGGTGTCTTCGAAAGCGGTTATCTGCGACTCGGCCTCGATGCCGGATTCGTTTTTGAAGAGAACATTGTAATTCCGGTTCGAATTGAACGGCGGGTCTAGATAAATAAGATCGACACAGGCGTCGGGGAAATAATTCCGGTCCTGCAGGATCTTCAGATTATCGCCGTAGTAAAGAGTGTTCATTTGGGAACGGGCTGAAATTTACCAGAACATTAACAAACATACATCGGCAAGGGTTTAAACTTTAATTAGGCCGTTACAAAAGTCATTTTGCAGCGTTTCTTCGTGGGCTCTGCCGTTCGATGAGCGGTGAGTCTCGGACTCACCGTGAGGCCAACCTAAATCTTCGCGGCTATGCCGCCGCCTGGCGCCATTTTATGAGTGTGTGATCGGTGAGGAATGGCTCGTCATCAAGCGGATCTCCTTTCCAAAGGCGGGCGCTTGAGAAGCGATAATCTTCTGCACGCTCCACAAGTCCGGCCCGAACCGGATTCTGATGAATCTAATTTACCTTTTGCATGAAAG
>JBGSXN010000154.1:0-20484 GCA_041751355.1 Pyrinomonadaceae bacterium | reverse complement strand
CTTCCAGTTTCGGAAGCGAAAAAAAGACGCCGTCCGTACCGGCGCCTGTCTTAAATGTTTGTCGCGTACCAAAAAGTTCGTGTGTCATAGGTGTGCTTTTGTCAGGTGAATTTAAACCACTAGTTTAAAAAGACTTGCAGGCAAGGTCAAGGAGGCCCCTTAATGGTCATTATGTTTGAAACGATTAAGTGAGAGGTGCCGCCTGCTCCATTCTGCGGATCACCGAGTACCACCATTTCTTGCCTGTTATCGAAAATGCAAAAGAAGCAGCTGCGGGCAGCCGATCAGGCATTATTGGCGGGAGATCGATACAGGCTATGTGTCGATAAAATTGAAATAATTTTCTACATATATTGTGGATAGGTTTACAGCGCCTACATACTGGCCGGCCGCGTAAATCTCTTGACTAATAACTTGACTCATGCTTGACTTATGAGATGGCATTTATTCCGCAGTTCACGATCACAGCTCGGCTGCTCGATCTTAGCGAGGCGATAGCCGCACTGCGGGAGCGTATCCAGGCCGCATCGGTCGAGCTCTCCTGGGTCCCGGCTTTGCAAAAGGATTCGCGGGCACGAAAGGTTCATGCATCGACTGCGATCGAGGGTAACCCACTGACGCTCGAACAGGTCAGGGCTATTGAAGAAGGCCGGCCGCTCGCGGCCGCGGGCGAACGCCCACAGCGTGAGGTGCTCAACTATTTTGCGGGACTCAGGTATGTCGAGAAGAATGTCGTCAAAAAGCTCATCCATCATGAGCATATATTTACGCTTCACAAAATACTTGCCGAGGGTGTAATGGACCAGGGTGAGGCCGGACGTTACCGATCGATACACGTTAAGGTAGGCAGTTATATTCCCCCGCCCCCCGATGATGTTTCACCGCTGATGTTAGAGCTGCTCGAGTGGTGGAACAAGATGTCGAAAGACTTGTCGCCGGTCCTTAGCTCGGCGATACTGCATCATCGATTTGAGTCGATCCACCCGTTCGCCGACGGCAACGGACGAACCGGACGGGCCCTCGCTCTATGGGAGCTTTATCGGCGCGGATTTGACACGCATCATATCTTTTCGGTGGACGAATTCTATTGGGAAGATCGGCCACGCTACTATGCTGCTCTGGATGCTGTCCGGCGAGAGGGCGATGATCTGACCGGCTGGCTCGAATACTCGGCCGAGGGACTTCGTCAAACGCTTGAACGGGTTTGGGTCCGGGTCCAGACGTTTCAACCCGGGCCCGGCAAAAAGCTAGTTCTCAGGCCAAAACAGGAACAGCTACTGAGGCTACTTGCAGATCACGGTTCGATGTCGCCTTCGGAGATATGGGCCGCACTCGATATCTCGAAACAGGGTGCAATGGACCTGATCAATCCGCTTATCGAGGCCGGAATGATCGAAAAAACGGGCGGCAAGAAAACGGGGCGTTATACTTTGCGAAAACCATGAACGAAGCCGGATTTACGGAGTTACGAAGTTAGGAAGTTGCGGAGTTACGAAGTTGCAGAGCTGCGGGCCAGGCCGCGTTGCGAAATTTAGGGGCGTTGTTTTATACTTACGGTTCGTCTTTTTGGCGCCTTCGTCTATCGGTTAGGACGCGAGGTTCTCAACCTCGAAAGAGGGGTTCAACTCCCCTAGGCGCTACCAGTTTCCAGTTGTCGGTTGTCAGTTGTCAGTTGTCAGTTGTCAGAATGATCTTTCTCCTTGCTAACAACCGGCCAGGGAGCACTGAATTCCATTTGTCGGTTGTCAGAACGGATCGATTCTTTACCGAAAACTGACTACTGACCACCGACCACTAATCTGGCCACTGACTACTGACGACTGACAACTGACGCTTATGATAGTTACAACAGGATTCGACGTGCAGGGCAAGCAGATTACTGAGTATCTCGGCGTGGTTCGCGGCATCGTTGTCCGGGCGACAGGTATCGGACGCGGCATTGTCGGCGGGATCAAATCGATCGCGGGCGGCAATATCGAGGAATTTACGGTAGTTTGCGAGGCCGCACGGATGGAGGCCTTTAACCGAATGGTCCAGCACGCCCACGAGGTCGGTGCGGATGCCGTCATCGGGATGCGTTACGATGCTACTGAGTTCGGACAGGGTTCGACTGAGGTGCTTGCTTACGGCACTGCGGTTAAGCTCGACTGATCAATGTTATGGATGAAAAGACCAGATGCCAGAGTTGCGGGATGCCGATGGGCGACGATCCGGTTTATTGGGGCACCGAGGCTGACGCCAGCCCAACGTCTGAATACTGCCGGTTTTGCTACCAGAGCGGGAGTTTCACTAAGCCTGACCAGACCGTTGATGAGATGGTACGGAGTTCGATCGATTTTATGACCGCTAACCTGGGATTTGAGCAAGAGCAGGCCGAGCAGATGTCTAACGATGTGATCCGCCGTCTCAAACGCTGGAACTAGAGATACGGTGAGCCGCGGTTCTTGCCGATCCTGAGATCGGACATCCATCTATACAGTGGGTTGTACATTCCTTTCGGATTGGATACCTCAACCAGACCTTCGGTCTTTCGAACCTTTCCATCAGCCAGTTCGAGGGTAATTTCGCTCAGCATTCTCTGCTCAAAAAATCCTCGCTGGATGGGGCTAACAGGCTTGATCCTGATCACGCAGCCTTCTGAGACAAATTCCGTCTCGGTCCCTTCACCATCGAACCGGCTGCCCGACATCTTGAAACTTGCGTTTGACGCGCTGATGGTCCCGTTCTGGATATACGCGATCCGGGCCATATCTTCTCTCTCGCCCTGGTACGATATATGCTGAAAAACAGCGGTAGTGTCAGGAAAATGGGCGCGGCCCCAACATCGCTGGGCAATTGATTCCTGCGGCGAATCGGCGCTCCGAAAATGATCGTGATATCCGGTACCGCGAAAATGAATGACCTTTTTGGTCCTACCCCGAATGCCGGTGCGAACTATCCTGCCGCTGACGTCAGACCGGGGGGCGGCCAGATTCCAGATCATGTTCGGCGTTTCGACGCCGGTCGGATCGTCCATCAGGTCCGATTCGATCGACAGCCATTCCAGATCGGCCTCGATTCGCCGCTTTCGCGCGGTCAATACGTCGATGTGGACGAGATAGCCCGATCCGTAATTGGCCCGTTCGACCCGAAAACTCGAATCGCCGATCGAGCACATTACGTCGTCCATTCGGGCGGAAAATCCGTCGAAAGACCATTCATTCACTGCCTGCATCACGATGTTTCCGTCGAGCGAATAGAGAAACGTGACAGCCGGAAACTGGCCCGAATTAACATTTGACGATACGTCGATGCGTCGACTGAAATAGCGGGGCGAGAACGGATAATTATCATAAAACGAGATGATGAGCGCTTCGCGGCCGTCGTCCGACAGGGCGTCAAAATGCCATCGCTCAAACGAATGCCGGTTGGCGCGGCCATGCCATACGTCATCCTTTAGGCTCGACATGAACGAGGCCGACGAACTTGAACTGGCTCCGCGGTTTTCAGGCATATAGCTGACACCTCTAGCACTTTTGGAAAAGGAAATATCGATTTCAGAATCGCAGAATTCGAAAAATATGGCAAACTAAAGGCCAGTTACAGAATCTTTACGAGTGATCGCCTCTTCCCGTATTTTGACTGAAAGGAGACTTAGATGAGAACGATTACGACAGCCATTTTGATCGGGTTGATCGCGGCGATGGCACTGTTTACAGCCGGATGCCCCGATCGCAAGAGCATTGCCGATATCCAGGCCGACCCCGGCCGTTACCAGAATAAGGATGTGGTCGTCGCGGGCACGGTCCGCGACAGTTACGGGCTATCGATCCCGGGCACGGGCATCGGCGGCGGAGCCTACCAGATCGACGACGGGACCGGAACGATATGGGTGCTCGTTACCGAGGGCTCAGTGCCCGCCAAGGGAGCCCAGGTTGGTGTAAAGGGCCGCGTCGGGAGCGGCGTCAACTGGAAGGGCCGAAACTACGGCCTCGGCATTTACGAGAAAGACCGTCGGTATCCGAAACGATAAACCGGCCGAGCACAATGAAGGTAATTCTCTCCTCATTGGAGTCGCAATTTGCAGCTCTCGACCGCCGGGCCCGAGAGCTGATAGCTATCATTCCCGAGGATTCGCTGTTTAGCCGTCCCCGGGCGATACCGCACTCAATGGCAATGTTCTCTTGCGGCGAGTATTTGCTCAGATCGGCCGCTATGGTCGAGAAGACCTTTGGCGGCATCACGACCAGGTTATGGGACGACCCTTTCGAGTGGACGCTGCCTGAAGAGCTGTCTGACACGGCCAGCGTGATCAGATATCTGGATGAGGTAGAGCAGACCCGGAGGCATGGATTCGGCTTTTTTGATTCAGACGCAGATCTCGTCAAGGAACTGCCCTCGCCCGAAAAGATCAGGCCCCTGATCGAGGTGCTGCTGGAAACTATCGCGACGGCAGAACATTACC
Source organism: Pyrinomonadaceae bacterium (assembly GCA_041751355.1). Classification (GTDB taxonomy): domain Bacteria; phylum Acidobacteriota; class Blastocatellia; order Pyrinomonadales; family Pyrinomonadaceae; genus OLB17. The sequence goes on along the minus strand of JBGSXN010000154.1, from coordinate 16,040 downwards.
AGGGCCGGGCGTTCGCTGTCTTCCAAATGCTGTTTGACCACAAATTGCCGAGGTTGTGATCTGATTGCATAACGAACTTTTTCGTGTAAGAATTCGTTAAAGGTTGGGTCGAACGATCTTACGGAGCCTATTTGATGCATTGCCCGAGCTGTGGACAGCAGCAGATATCACACGAGACGAAATATTGTTCCCGATGCGGCATGCCGCTCGGTACGGTTGCTGAGGTACTCGCCCACGGTGGTTACCTGCCGCAGTTGGCAGAACTCAGCAAGAAGAAATCTTCACGCCTCTCACGGCGCAACGGGATGGCTTTCAGCCTTATCTGGTGCCTCTTTTTCCTGTTGATCATGGCCCCATTTTGGGGAATTATGAATGTGGAAGAGCTTGCCGGCGTTTCTGCGGTCATTGGTATCTTTGGCGGGCTGATCATTTTTGTTTCGTCGCTGATGTTTCTTAAAAAAGATACATCGAATCTGGTCAATCCATCGCTAATACCTCCACAGCAGCAGCGTAACATGCGCGGCCAGCCGGATTATGCCGCCCTGCCGCCTCAACAGTCGATCCCTGCGTCAGCATACGGCCCGCCGGGGGCAGGAAGCTGGCGGGACACGAACGATCTGCAGCCAACCAGTGTCACCGAGAGTACGACTAAGCTTCTCGAAAAAGACGAAAGATAAGACCCATGTATTGCCCTAAATGCGGACAGGAAAGGACCTCTACCGATACGAGCTTTTGCTCGAGATGTGGGTTTTTATTAACGGGAACGGCTGAGATATTACGGACCGGCGGGGCACCGCCGGACGAAAAGAAGCCGCGCGGATTTTCTGCACCGACACCTCGAAACCGCGGGGTGAAACAGGGATTGTTTATCTTTTTGTTAGCGTTCCTTATCGTTCCGCTGCTTGTTATGATCTCTATCGGCCTAAGGATAGGTCCGGGTCCTGCTATGGTGGGGGCGATCCTGCTTACCGTTGGAGGGTTACTGAGAGTTGCCTACGCATACATGTTCGAATCGCCAATGCCGGTTGGAGCAGATGCCTCTAAAACACCTGCACTCTACGGCACCGGCCAGATGGGAGCCCTTCCGCCCCAGCGTTTCGAACCGATAAACGATTACCAGTCAGCGCAGGGCAGTTGGAGAGATACCAACGACCTTGAGCCAAGAAGCGTGACCGAAAATACTACAAGGCTTCTCGAGAAAGAAGAGAAATTCTAATAACCGATTGCAGCCCCATCACTCCGCGAATCGATCGCGCCGAGCCTTACTCCATTTTCATCGATCAGGATCCCTGTGGCGGAAGCAATATTGCCGGGTCTGTCAACGAACTTATGCCCGTATCCCGTCAGAATCGAAAGTGTATCCGGTGACATACCAAACGGTTCGTACATTATCTGGTCGGGGAACCACTGGTGATGTATGCGCGGTGCGTCGATGGCGGCCTGAATGTCCATTCCGTGATCGATGACATTCATTACCGATTGCATTACCGCCGAAATGATCCTCGGCCCGCCGCGGGCACCAAGTGCAAACCAGACCGAGCCGTCCTTTCGCAGCACGATGGTCGGGGTCATTGACGAAAGCGGCCTCTTGCCCGGCTGAACGGCGTTCCGCTCACCCTGGATCAGTCCGAAAAGGTTGGCCTTGCCCGGCTGGGCGGAAAAATCGTCCATCTCGTCATTGAGCAGAATGCCGGTGCCTTTGATGGTTACCCGCGAGCCGTAAAGATCGTTGATCGTGTAGGTATTTGAAACGACCATGCCCGACTTGTCAGCGACCGTGTAATGGGTGGTGTCCATCGACTCTTTACCGGCAACTGGTCCGTGTCGTATGTCCTGGCTGGATGATGCTCTGGCGCGGTTTATTGTCGATTTACGAGTTTCAGCGTATTTTTTATCGATGAGCATGGCCACAGGTACCGACGCAAAATCCGGATCGGCCATATACTCGGCCCGATCGGCAAACGCCCGACGCATCGATTCGGCTAAAATGTGGTAACGGGCTGCGGACCCATACGGTAGAGTCTTGAGATCGTATCCCTCGATCATATTCAAAACTTGTAGCATTACGATTCCGCCCGAGCTTGGCGGCGGCATCGATATGATCTGAAATCCGCGATAAGTGCCCTGCAGCGGAGTGCGTTCCTTTGCCTGATAGTTCTTGAGGTCATCTAACGTGATCAGCCCGCCATTAGCTTTCATATCATCGGCGATCATTTTTGCGGTGGTGCCCGAATAGAAATCGCGGGCCCCTTCGCGTTCGACACGTGTGAGCGTTCGGGCGAGGTCCGGCTGGCGGAAAAGATCGCCTTCCTCAAAGAATTTACCGTTATTTAGAAATACGCGATTACTCTCTGGATATTGCGAGAGTGTGCTCCGGTAATTTTTAAAGAGTTCAGCCAGCCGATGTGAAAGAACGTATCCATCCTGAGCGAGCTGCCGGGCCGGCCGCACTAGATCGCTCCACGAAACACGCTTTGAGCCATATTTTTGAAATGCAAGCTCGAACCCGGCAAGCGTTCCGGGAACACCAGAGGCCCGGTATCCAATAGTTGATGACCCCTCGCCGCGGATCAGGTTTCCGGCCTTGTCGACAAATATATCGCGATGGGCTGCTTTTGGGGCCATCTCCCTGTAGTCGATCGCCCTGGTATCGCCATTCGCAGACCGGATCAGCATAAATCCGCCGCCTCCGATATTCCCGGCTTCCGGATACACGACTGCCAAGGCCAGCCCGACCGCTATCGCGGCATCAACGGCATTGCCGCCGCGTTTGAGGATGTCAACTCCTATTTTCGAAGCCAACTCATGCTGCGATGCGACCATACCGTTCTTTCCCCTCGCGGGAGCTGGCGCCGATGCACGAATTTCTCTCGAAAACGGGAACAGGCAGAGAAGCAGGGAAAATATGAATAAAGCCGAAAAGGACCATCTAAGGGGTTTGGTATTCATACTCGAACTCTAACAAAACTATACACTTGCGCCAAATATCACGGTCGAAATCGGGATTACTTTTATATTCCTCATAAAGACGATATAGTCAGATGTTCCAGGCAGTTGATATAGTTTTCTACAGATATGAACGACGACGGCAGTAGTAGAAATGGAGACGACACGCTTTTCACCTCGAAAGTTTGTACAGGACGTGCGCCGTTTGCCGTCCCGTGTCGGCCGATACTTCGCTAATTACCGATTTTTTGTCTATCTCGCCGTTCTGGGTCCGGGCATTATCGCAGCAAATGCGGGAAACGATGCCAGCGGAATCGCGACATATTCTAGTATCGGAGCAGCCTACGGCTATTCCCTTCTTTGGCTATTTTTTCCGATGATGGCGGCCCTGATCGTCGTACAGGAAATGTGCGTGCGAATGGGCGTGGTCACCGGCCAGGGGCTCGCCGATCTTATTCGCGAACAATTTGGCGTGCGGTGGACGGCTTTTGTGATGCTGGCTCTGCTGCTCGCGAATACGGGCGTCATTATTTCAGAATTTGTCGGCATCGCTCAGGCATCGGAACTTTTTGGCGTTCCTCGTTATTTGACGATACCGTTATCAGCTGGATTGGTATGGTGGATCGTCGTAAAGGGATCGCAGAAACGGGTTGAGAGGATCTTTCTTGCGATGTCGCTCGTTTTTCTTTGCTACATATTATCAGCGTACCTCGCTGAGCCGAATTGGACCGAGGTCGGCGAATCTCTTTATCGGCCGTCGTTCAGCACAGATGCAGGGTATCTTTTCATGATAATGGCACTTATCGGAACGACGATCACGCCTTTCATGCAGGTTTACGTCCAGTCGTCGGTCGTGGAAAAGCAGATGGATGTAGAGGACCTCACGATGGTCCGTGCTGATGTGATATCCGGGACGATCTTTGCATGCGGTATCGCGGCATTTATCGTCATAACCGCTGCTGCAACTCTCCATACTAGAGGTATAACCGAGATCGATTCCGCGGCAACAGCGGCCGAAGCATTTGTGCCGATCGCCGGGGTTTACGCAAAATATCTGTTCGGCATTGGCCTCTTTGGCGCAGCGATGCTTGCGATGGGCGTGCTGCCACTCGCGACAGCATACAGCGTGAGTGAAGCCCTGGGTTTCGAAAAAGGCCTGTCACGCAGTTTCCGTGAGGCCCCGATCTTCCTCGGTATATTCACCGCGTTGATCCTGATAGGTGCGATCGTCGCGCTTATACCGGGTATTCCACAGATCAAACTGCTCCTATTGACGCAGTGCGTGAACGGCCTTCTTTTACCCATTATTCTCTATGCCATCGTGTCACTCGCTAACAACGACGAGATCATGGGTGAACATAAGAACGGGCGAGTATTCAATATCTTCGCCTGGCTTATAACGGTCATTGTTTCGGGGCTCTCGTTGGCGTTGATTGGAAAAACAATTACTGATATGTTCTAGCTCATTATGTCCAGATCTGATCAACAAAAGTCAGTAGGTTATTTACTTGCTTTCGTTACGGTTGCGGCACTTCTACTATTGCTTTTCCCGACCGTGGAAGAGCGGATCTGGTGGTATTTGAGAGAGAGTTATGGACTGATCATTGATAATGAGTCAGCGGCCGTGTCGAACGTCACAGGCGATGTACCGCAAAAGGTAACTGTAACTGCCATGCAGGTCCTGTTTTATTCCCTGATGGTTCTTAAGATCATCATGGCGATGGCATTGGTGGTCGGTCTGGTCAGATTCTTTCGACAATTGATCACCCGAACAATATATCGTAACAGCTCACCTGGCGAGATCTCTTCTATAGTCAAGACGATACTCTCGGTAATCATATACATCGTATCTTTCTTCATTATTTTCCAGTCATTTTTCCCAACTGTTCAGCTCACTGCGCTTTTTACCGGTTCGACCATCATTGGTATCGTTGTCGGCCTTGCCCTGCAGGACACGTTAGGCAATTTGTTTGCGGGGTTGGCGATACAAGCTGATCAGCCTTTCCAGGTCGGTGATGTCGTTACGATATCTACGAGAGGTACGGGTGTGGTCGAGGAAGTTTCATGGCGAGGAGTAAAGATCCGTACGTTTAACAACCGGCTGCTGATGATCAGCAACTCGGTGCTGGGGAAAGAAACTATTGAGGTAGCTCCGCGGGACAATCTGAATGCGAGGTCGGTCTGGTTCAACTCGCTCTATTCAAATTCCCCGGCGCGCACTATCCAGGCAGTCAGGGACGCCGTCAGGCAGGTAGAAAATGTCTCGTCAAAAATAAGGCCGGTCGTTCGAATCAGGAATCTCGGCGACAACGGTATCGACTGGGAAGTCAAATATTGGCTTGACGATTATACGAGGCAGAATGATACTGACGCACTGATCCGGCTTAGGATCTGGTATGTCTTTCAGCGCGAAAAGATCGATTTTGCATTCCCGACGCGCACGGTTCATATCGAGCCGAAGGCGGGGGATTTCAGTCATGATGAGGTCCTGAATCTCACAGTTGAACGATTGCATCAAGTGTCCATTTTCACACCTCTGTCGGGCGAGGAGATCGAAAGGCTCGCAAACGCCTCAAAATCGCGTATTTACGCGCCGGGTGAGGCCATTGTAAGAATGGGACGGGATGGAAATTCGATGTTTGTGATAATTAGCGGCTCAGTCACCGTTCAGGTTCCGGAAAAGAATTCGCTGCGAACGATCAGTGAACTTCGCGAAAATGACTTTTTCGGTGAGATGAGTCTATTGACGGGAGAGCCGAGGTCCGCAAGCGTAGTTGCGGCCGAAGAGACCGAGGTTCTGCAGATCCGGAAAGAAGCCCTAAAGCCGATCCTGGAAGAAAACCCTGTTTTAGTCGAAGCAATATCCGAAATAGCTCACGGGCGAAAACACCTTCTGGAAGAACAAAAGGACAAACAATCGGAAAGTCTGGCGGACAAATCCGGTATGCTTTCGTCGATAAAACGGTTCTTTGGTCTTAAATAATGCCTGGAACGGTCTATTGAACGCTCTTATCGTAAATATCGTGTAGGACCTCGGAAATTGTCTGCCGATCAGCAGATCTCTCTTTATCGGTCGACACTGGTTCGCCATTCGATGAACCCTGGTTTACGCTGCTTGGGCCGATCCTGGAATTAGAAAGCGATCTTACGTTTTCGCGAGGTTCGACTTCCTGAGCGACTGAACCCAGAGTTTCTTTATGAGGTCTGTCGACAACGGATTCCAGAGTTCGCTGGGTGGGCTCGTCCGCATTTTGTTCCTTGATGACGAGTGCCCGACACTCTTCGAGCAAGATGTTTGTCTTGTTTTTGCGGGCCCGCTCGAGTGAGCGTAATGCCGACGACGTTTGCGGAGCCTCAGCCGGGGATCTTTCGATCTTCCTTAAGATCCGAACATATTCGCGAAATTCATTCGACGGAAATACTATTCCCTCTTCGGATCCAGCACCATCCGCAATATATGATAAATGTTTGACCGCGGAGCTGTGATCGCCGAGCCGCTGATATAGCGAACCAAGAGCAAAATGAACCAGTGGCGGCGAATACGACATCGATCTCACAATTTTCTCGCCCCGATTTATAGTTTCCTGGATCTCATAACCGTACCATCGGCGCTGATCTTCGCGGAGGATCTCGTTCGCCGAAAGATAGAACTCAAAGATCCGGCGGACGTCGTGCCTCGATTCAGCCGAGAAGATCTTCCAGATAAAATATGTCAGAGAACCAACAAACAGCAGGAAAAAGATCGGAAAACCGGCAGCATAAAGCATTACGCCGACAAGGCCAAAAGCCACTGCATATTGACCTTTTTCCTTGAGCGAGGAAGACGAACGCTTGATGATCTCGTTCTTGCTCACAATCTATAACTGACGCTTAAACCGCCGGGGCACCTGGTTCTGCCGGAGGCGGCGGCTTACGGCCCGATCGCGGGGCGGCTCCTGGATCGGGTTTCGGTTCCTGCCCCGATTTAGCGGTCGAGCCGGCATTCCTAACTTCCTTTTCCACCTTTGCACCAAACTCTGAGATTGTGTCGCCGATCTTTTCTACTACCTTCATAGGATCATTGACGACGTAGTTGATGGCTTCGCTGATGGTTGCCATTTCCATCTTGAAAAGGCTTGCGATCTTTTCATCGAGCGGCAGCGAATCGAATTTCGAATGAATATCATCGCGGCCGCTTGTCCCTTTCGGATTCGTTTTCTTATCGTTTTTCATATTTGGTCTCCCAGATCAACCCAATCTTCAGAACATACAACGCTACGTTGGGCACCCAGGAAATGTTCCCCGGCCTTAAAAGCATTATAGCCTACTAAGCCGGCCTGACCTTGATTTTTGGTTGGGCACCAGATGGGGCCGACTGAGCTTCAACGGTCAACTTCTGGCACTCCGAACAGATTCCCCACATTCGCAAGCTGTGATGTGTCGGTCTAAAGCCGAAGTTGCTTGCCATTTGATCCTGAAGGTCCTCAATATCCGGCGAGAAAAATTCGATCACTTTTCCGCATTCGGTACAGATCATATGGTCGTGATGTTCGTGATTGTAATGATGTTCGTAGTAAGTCTTATTGTCGCCAAATCTGACCTCGCGAGCCAATCCGGCCTCGGTCAGCAATTTGAGGGTTCGATAAACAGTCGTGAGCCCAACGCTGGGATCGAGCTCGTTTACGAGCGAATACAGGTCCTCGCTTGTAAGATGCTCTTCGGTTCCGAGAAACGTCTCAAGGATCAGATCCCGCTGTCCTGTACTTCGCAACCCGGCATTCTTAATATGCTCGAGAAACAGCTTCTTCTCGGCTTCGAATTTTACTTTATTTCTGGTCAACTTAGGTCGATATTACCATTTCAACTTTGTTTTCGCCACGGACATTCTGGCCCGCAGCTTGTCGATACGCTCAGGATTAACGCCTTCTTTAGACGCAAGTTCGAGCGATCGTTCGCCAAGAAGAAGGTAAATCTCTAATAGGTCATCTGATACGTGGTCGTTCAATGTTCTGAGATGCCGGGAAAAAGTTTCAATGTCGGCCCGCCCGAAGGTGCCCGTCAGTGCCGACGACGTACTTTGTTTACCGAGATTGTCGATGGTACTGACAACGAGCGGCAAAAGAATTGTTTTCGATTCATCTGGACTGAGGCCGCATTTTGTCAGGACCTCGACGGACGAATCAAACAGGGCAACAAGATGTCCGCAAGCCATAACCGCGGCCGCATGGTAGAGGATCTTGAAAGTTGTGTCGATTGAAAATGGATTGCCGCCAAGGTCGGAAACTATCTCGTGTCCGATCTCGACTGCTTCGGAGTCACCCTCGATACAAAAATACGCCCCGGGAAATCTGGTCGGGCCCAGCTCGGGACTGCTGATTGAAACGAGCGGGTGAATAGAACCTATTTTTCTGCCTGCCAGCGAAAGCGGTTCCAGTTCCTTCGAAGTCAATGCTCCGCTCGTATGAAATACGCAGCCATTCGGGCTAACTTTACTTGAGATATCGCTGGCGACGCGACGGATCTCATTGTCACCGGTGGTGATAAAGATGATGTCGGATTCAATCTTTGAGACCGCCGAGAGTTCTATAATGCCGGAAAATCCATCGAAGACATTTGAGGAAAGAGGCGGGGACCGGCGACCGATGAGAGCTTCAATTCGATAACTGTCTTTCGGAAGGCTTAGACAAAGAGCTCCGCCAACTCTGCCTGGTCCGATTATTGAAACGCTCTTCATAACATCTCAATATAGGTCACGGGGCCGTTTTATCGAAATGCAGCTATTTTGACGGCTCGGCCCTTTGGCTTTCAGATCGCGGTTCCAGTGAGCGAAGCCGATCGGATAATTGCTTCGTCGTCAGGACCCGCTATTCCATCCTCGAAGTTCGGTTCATCGACGTAACGCGCCAACCCTTTGGATATCACGGCCTTGATCTCGTCGGGAATCTGCATCATCTCTCGAAGATGGGACAAACTTAAACCGCAGTAACAATAAGGTACGTCAGCAAGCGATTCTAACGGTTCAAAATCGCAAGACGCATATCGAACTTTTCTGACCAGGTCCTTAACGGTTTTAACGATACCTCGGTCGAATGATGAAATCATCGAATAGACTTCAAATTGCTGCCATTGCTCGGAATCAAATAACTCGCGCAGCTCCTTTTGCCGTTCAAGCGAGCGAAAAACGTTGTCGTGTTGTGCAGCATAATATTCCGCAAAAAGCCGCTTAAATGTATCCCATCCCGCCCGAATACTATCGAAATTGTCAGAAAGCTCATGCTGCCCCGAATTGAGACCTTTCAGTAGTGCGGATCTCGCCTGCTCTACCTCTATATCCCCAGTTATCTCAGCCACCGTCAGGTAATTATTGATCTCTCGATAGGTCTTGGCCCGGCTGGTGAAATCCCGTAGAAGTTCAAGGTCGTCCTTCTTCTTCTCGAATTCAGATTCGGACCCCAAAAAAAGGTCGGCTATGGATTCAACGCAAAGTTCCAGGGCTATTTTGCCTTCCAATTGAGATTCGACAAGGTCAGCTACTGCACCCAGAGACTTGCGCACTGCCGAAGCGTTTCGCCAGCTATGTGCGTTCAGGCTCTCGCAGGGTAGTCGATCGTATTCATCGAGTATTTTCCCGCTTTTCCAGTCGGCAAGCCAGATCTCTAATGAACACCGAATGTCGGCCAGGTCCCGATCGCCGTTGAGTGAGCCGATCTCGGGATTCGACGTGATCAGACGAACCCATGAAAGCAGATGTTCATTAGAATAAACTCGCCCGGCCGGCTTCGCGATGCCAATAACGTCGTCCCAGATAACGTGTAAATCCAGAGATCGATGATTGATCCTGTTTCCTGTTTCGGTCACAAACTCGACCTCTCGCTGTGACACCAAAGCGGTCAAGATCAGTTGCTGGGCTTCTCTCGTAAGGCCGTACGGCCGAGCCATCATTCGTCGGGCCAGTTCTGAAAGCCGTAATGGCTCGGTAGCACCCAGGGAGTCCAGAGCCCGTTCTACAGTCGTCAAGGTCAAAAGGTGATCCTTTGCCGCCGGCACAAGGCCCTCCGGGGTGTCAGCTACCAAGCCCAGCGGCTGTGCAAAATCTTTTGCTCTAGCTTGCACCACCGGAGAAAACACGTTCGCTCCCCCGAAAAAATCCGAAACCAATGAGGCTACTTCCTTCAAACCGAGCTGCTGGCTAAAGTTTGGATGTTCGGGATATTGCTTGTCGAAGAATGGAGACAGCGATTCTGTAAACAACTGTGAAAGATTGTGAGTGGCCTGGAGATCGCAATTTAAAGAATTCTCGTGACCATTGAAATGGATGACCGCTTGATCGAAAAACACTCGCTGGCAGATCTTTTCGACTGCGCTTGCAAGGATATTCAAAGTGGTCGAGTGCCCGGCCCCGGATTTTTCCCAAATGGACGGATCAGTCCGAAGGATGTGATAACGGGCTACGGTTTCCTTTTCGTCCGGCATCAATTCACCGACAGCCCATAAAAATGTATCGGTCGATATCGCATTCGACGGATCGAAGGCAGACTGATCATGGCAGATCATAATCTGCCAAGCCGAAGACTCAACCTTTTGCTTTCTTTCGGCAATATCGGCGCAACGCCATATGATCTCGCCGCGTCTCAGAGCACCACGCCATTCTATCGTGCAATGGGTGGACCATTCCGACCCGATCTCTCCTGCCTGTATTTCCGGAAACCTCTCCGCAATGTGACGTATTAGAGCAACCCAAAGATCATCGTCGGTGACGCCCGATCTGAGATGGGCGATCGCTTGATCGAGATCGTCATTTAGGCCAATGTTCAGACTGTATCTGACTTCCCCACCCTGATCGATAGTTTTCAATACTGATTCGGGGAGTTGGTCGGCAAATGATGCCAATAGCTCGGACACTCTGTTGGGCCCGGATGCCGGATCCCCATCATCGAAGATCATCATCGATGATGCAATGCTCGAAGCAGTGGCACCTTGGCCGTCCAGAGATAGCAAAAGAAGCCCTTTTAGGCCGAGTTTAGCCGAGAGTCGAAATTGAACCGGTGACTTATTGATGACGTCCCGTTCCAAAGCATCGTAATGCTTGAAAGCTGTCTCGAGTTCGGCCACTTTGCGAAGTTTCGTTTCGACACTGGCAAACATCTCGTCCAGACCTATCAATGAATCGGCCGGCCGTCCCAGAATCCTGACGCCTGCTTCGGAAGCAAAGCCGAGCAGTGCAAAATCGTGGATGAACAAGCGGATCAGGGGTGCGATCTCGAGTGTTGCAGGATGAAGCGGGTAAAGAGATACAAATCTCTGCTCGCTCCAACTGAAACCCGGCATCGCCGACTGGTAACTAGTGAAAATTTCCTTCAAGATCGGAAGCACACTGTTCTGTTTCAGAAAAATATGGCGATCGACGATCTTGTACAAATGCTCCTGATCTAAAAAATCGATCTGAAACGACCGTGCGATAGATGAATTAGGACCATCAGCACCAGAAATATCGTCATCTAAAGTGATTCCGACGAAGATCCCAAGGTTTTTCGCGGTATCGGCGATCTCACTCAAGTATGCCCCGTCGTCGCGATTAACTCTTCTGCTCCGACCGAGCGCGGTATCGATAAAAATTAGCAATGGAGCATCGCCGGAATGCTGTAAGGCGTTGAACAACACGTCATGTAAGGAATCACTAAGGCCGCTTTCCTCAAACTTCAACGCTTTGCTGACAGAGCTCTTGAGCTCGGCCAGAAGAGACTCACCCGAACCTCTTTGGACAGATACTACTGAAATATGTCTTTTGGTTAGAAGTTCCGTTCGGGCGGACACATGAGGATCCTGAATGCGCGAACGGAGTTCGGCATGATCGGCGATGGCTGATAAAACCGCGATAAAATGACTCTTTCCAACTCCGCGAAACCCGGCCAGCGCAAGGGCATCACCGCGGCCAGGCCTGATATCGGATATTCGTTCGACCCATTTTCCCATCAGGTCGGACGTGATGTCTGTAAAATGATAGCTTGCCAGAGTCAGTCCCGCATCGGCCCCGAAATCATAGAGGTGCGTGAAAGGACGAATCTCAACTACGTCTTTGACCTTCTCTCTGCGTTTCATAATGAGTAAAAAGGGATCGGGCAGGAGGCCGACCGAAACCGTCGACCTTGGTAATTTTAACAAGTTTGCCCTTTCAATGAAAGAGTCTTGTTCAAAATCGAAGGAATATATTTGTACTAATCTTCACAACGAAATGCTATCATTTTGCATCCTATAGCCGTTTATGAAATTAGTATTGTTCATCACCGTTCTCGCAGAGGACCTGAATGATTTGGAGGCAATTTATGTTTAGTGGGCACCTTCGTGTTTTCACCTCATTTTTGACGACGATCACGTTTTCGGCCAGCGCATTGCTTTTTGTACCTGTTTCAACTTCTGCCCAGACGGGAAAAGAACCCGCCAAAAAGGAAGTTAACTCCAAAGCCAAAAGTTCAAAGGCGGCCAAGCCGGCACCAACCCCGAAGGCCACCGCCCTTTCCACCAAGGACGACCCGGCCATGATCGGAAAACGCAATATTAACAGCGGGACCGACAAGATTTTTGGGTGGTTCGGTGGTTCGCAGGAAAAGGAAATGCAGATCGGCCGGCAGTTATCAATGGAAATTGAACAGCAGGCCAAACTCGTCGAAGATCCGGTGATCACCGAATATGTCAACCGGGTAGGGCAAAATATTGTTCTACATTCGGACGCAAAGATCCCGTTTACCATTAAAGTGATCGATAGCGATGAGGTTAACGCATTTGCGCTGCCTGGCGGCTTTTTCTACGTCAATCGGGGCCTGATCCTGGCGGCGGACAACGAGGCTGAGTTGGCCGGCGTGATGGCCCATGAGATTGCCCACGTTGCTGCTCGACACGCAATGGAGAATCAGGGTAAGGGATCTATGCTCCAGTATGGCCTACTAGCCGGGATAATCTTTACCGGAGGAATTGCGGGAGCGGTACTTCAAAATACTGCCGGTCTAACTCAGGCTCTTGCTTTCTTTAAGTTTAGCCGCGGAGCTGAAGGTGAGGCTGACAAGCTTGGGGTCCAGTACCTTTACGCCGCTGGATACGATCCGACCGCTATGTCGACAATGTTCGAGAAACTTGCCTCACAAAACCGAAAGAAGCCAGGCACGTTATCAAAATTATTCATGTCGCACCCTCAATCGGTTGACCGCAAGGACGAAAGCCTCGAGTTGGTCGCTCGTTTTCCCGAAAAGGAAGAATATGTGATCAGCACATCTGAATTTCAACGGGTGAAAGGCCATTTGATGAAGCTGACCAATGCCAGGGCCGGTGTCGTGACCGATTATGATCAGGCAGATGACAGCAAACCTACACTTAAGAAACGGCAGCCGGATTCAGCAGATTCATCAGATTCCGGTACTGATTCGAGTTCAAGGCCTGATGATGGTCCGCCAAAACTGAAGAAACGTGCTCAACCCGATCCGCTTCCTTCACCTGAACAGTAGAACAAAACTACTCATTAAAAAGGCCGCCTGAGTCGCTTCAAGGCGGCCTTTTTATTTGATAAAGGATAGTATGACTATCTGGAATCGACAGCATCTCGACATTGAACGAAATGCCAGATATAGCCGGTCCTGGGAGGGATAAGATAAGCTGACAGTCTACGGCGGCGGCACCGACTGCTCGATCGATGAATGTCCGCGACGTCTCAATCAAATAGCCGGGGATGGTTATAAGAAAGGTTGACGAAGGACGCGGACGCTCTGAGTTCGCAAGTTTCTTTCTTCGCGACAGCATACAAAAAAGAGGAGAGGGGCCCAGGGCCTCCTCTCCTTTTCGGGTTGGCATTTGATCTTAGGCGTTACTGCTGTCGAGGCACTTGTTGCGGTATCTGCGGCTGAACAGCAGGCCTTTGAGGAGCAGGAGCCCTCTGAGAGATGACCGTGGTCAGAGCTTGAGGAATCTGGTTTACCAATATATCTCCTTCATTTTCGATGATCTGATCGATGAGCTCGAATTTCTCCCTGTCAAAGTTCCTGGTCATGAGAACTCCGTCCTTATCGATGGTCATCGGGTATATCCCGAAAAACTGATTCTTAAAATTCTCAAAGAACGAAACGTCTTCTGGAGGCATCACCCCCATTCGGTCGGGGTTCGGTTCAGGAATGGACGCACCGATCAGTTCAAGCTGCTCCTTTGATTTTTTAACGTATTCGCTATTTGGATAGTCACGAACGATCTGCTGGAAAAAGCGGGCCGCCTGGTCCGTCTCTTCCTCGACGAGATAGGTTACCGCAAGTTTATAAAGCACTTCGTCCATAAAGCTGAACGTCGGGTACTTGTCGATGATTTCTCTGTATCGCGACTGCGAACCCTTGAGGCCACCCTTTTTCTGGTCGACAGAAAGATTGTAGTAGTAGTTTGCGATCAACAGATTGTGCAGACCGAGATTGTCCTGCACCTGTTTGAGCCGAGCTTCGGCCTCAGGCCGCAAGAAGGACTCAGAACACTGCGGGGTCTGTAACAGGGCCTTTAGCCGGGTCTCAGCCCGTTTTGCCCTAGTGGCATCGCGATCGGGCAGGCCGATTTGTCGCATCTCGGATTCTCCGATCTTAAGAATCACCCTACATGAAAGAGGGTGAGTCGGGAAAAACGTCAACCAGTCCTGATATGAACCGATAGCCTGGATAAGCGAACTTGTATTATTTTCCAGGTAGAAAGAGTCTCCGACAGCGAGTTTTGCCATAGGCAAATAGGGCGAATCGGGATAAGTTGTGATGATGGTCTGGAATAAAAGGCGGCCGACATCGAAATTGCGCTTTCGAACCTCTCTGGTAGCAACTACAAACAGTTCCCTGTCACGCCCTGGCGACACGCTTCCGAGTAACTCCTCGTACTCATCACTTCCCCCGCCGCCAAAAATGCCGAGAAACTTCTTTTTCTTCTTTTTCTCTCGCGGCTGACCTACGGTTGATCCGGGATTAGCGCGGGCCGAAGCCGTCTCTAACTGAGCTCTATCAACATTTACCTGCAATTCAGCAACTGCCTGCTCGACATTGTCTACGTCAGTCCTTTCGAACTTCTCGCCCCGCTCGATCTTCCCTCGAAGACCATTAACGTCGGATTGCAGCCGCGATGTGTCCTTTTCCAAGCTGACGAGACGTCCGAGAGGCGTATCGAGGTTCTTGTCATCATCCTTTTTTGCCTTGTCGCTCTTATTGTCTTCTTTTAGAACCGAGATACCGCTGTTCAACGAGCGACGCATTCTTTCAAGCTTATCCGCCATCACGTTGAGCCTTTGGACCACGGTCCCGTCAGCGGGTTGTGCCTGACCCAAGGCAATTGAAGACAATGCCAAGATGAGTACTGTGCAAAAAAGTGTTACTTTTCTTAGATCAAAAAACATAATATTTCCTGGTTTGGATAAATCCCTTATACCCAAACCGTTCCCTTTTCAATAAGGTTTCGAACCGCGACGGCTGGCTTGCCGCCTCCGAAAACCGCCGATCCGGCCACTATATAATTAGCACCGGCTTCAGCGATCTCTAAAATGTTTGTCTCATCGATCCCGCCGTCGATCTCGATATCGACCTCAAGGCCGCGACTGTCGATCCGATGTCTGAGCCTTCGCAATTTGTCCATCATAGTCGGAATGAATCGCTGGCCGCCGAAACCGGGATTAACGGACATCAGCAATACAAAATCCGCGTATGGCAACGCCTCGTCAAGAGCCTCGACAGGAGTTGCCGGGTTCACCGCGATCCCAGCCTTACCACCTTCGGCCCTGATAGACTCAAGGGTACGATGCAGATGGTAATCCGCTTCAATGTGGACCGACACCATATCGGCCCCTGCCTTGACGAATTCCGCAGCATAACGACCCGGTTCGGTGATCATCAGGTGGGCATCGATCGTAAGATCCGTCGCCTTCCTGATCGATTTAACGACAGGCAGCCCGATTGTGATATTCGGCACGAAATGGCCGTCCATCACGTCCACGTGAAGGACCCGGGCCCCGCCTTCTCTGACGGCCTCGATCTCGTCAGCTAATCTTGTAAAATCCGCCGATAACAGAGACGGTGCGATTTCAAACATTCAGTCGATTAATCAATTTATTTGGTTGC
>JBGSXN010000153.1:0-12219 GCA_041751355.1 Pyrinomonadaceae bacterium | reverse complement strand
AAAGAGCTTCACACCGAATTTCGCGGCAGTTACAATGTCATTTTAAAGAATGGTGCCGAATTGAAGTTAAGCAATCGATACCGCGCAAACTTGAGCAAATACAGCGGCGGAACGCTTTAAAACACGTTTAGTCTGCAATCTCACAATTCGAACAAATTTCAATTTGACATAGTATGCAAGAAAGGAATTTTGGAACGTTAAATTGGGCTCCGAGAAAATCCCGGTTAGTCTTAAATGAGTAACTTTGAACACCGATGACAAATTTAACTTACATTTCCCCCAAAGCTGCGGTTAAAAACAGTCCGATTCACGAACGCGGGCTTTTTGCTATTGAGCCGATTGCTAAAGGCGAAATTGTTTGTATAAAGGGTGGTTATATTTTTGATCGTCAAAAGCTCGATTCGATGTCTGAGTGGTATCGAGCGGCAGAAATTCCGATAGCCGAAAATCTGTTCATCGGTCCTATAACGGAAAATGATCGCGAGGGAAGTATGATTTTCAGCAATCATTCTTGTGCCCCGAATATCGGGGTACAAGGGCAGATAATTTTCGTAGCAATGGATGATATAGAAATCGGTGAAGAGTTAACACACGATTGGGCAACGACCGACGATGACGATTATCGAATGGAATGTAACTGCGAATCTACGAGTTGCCGAAAAATTATTACCGGACAGGATTGGAAAAGAAAGGATTTGCAGGAAAAATATAGTGGTTATTTTTCTTGGTATCTGAAGCAAGAGATCAACCAAATGAATCAAAAGCTATAAAGAGTTTCGATCACGCTGATATGCTAATATCCGGCAAGCGAAAAAAAACAACTTGCAGTTTACGGTGCCGGGCGAACAGAACGATCTTGCGAAAGTAAAGAATAATAGCACTTTACCAAGGAGAACCTCACTCGATCGGCCGTAGCTCTATGCGGCATCGACATCTCGGTCTACCCGCAACCAAGACAAGTTTTCCTTTATTATGTCCATTTACCTCGGCCTCGTTCGTCTAGACTCATAGAGGCACAGAAGTTCTGAGAGGAACTGCATCGTCAGAGGTAATCGTATGGAAAAATGGTTGGTGTCCGCGCTCTTGCTTGTAATGCTGTCGATCTTGGGTCATGCACAAGTCAGGAACACCGAAAATACGTTGAAGATCGCCGAGGGCGGCCGGGGCGAGAAGGCTTCGATCGGTGATATGGAATGGCTTGCCGGAAATTGGATCGGTACCGGGCTTGGCGGCTATTCCGAAGAGATCTGGAGCAAGCCATCGGGAGGCATCATGATGGGGGCGTATCGTTTGATCAAGGACGGGAAGCCGGTCTTATACGAGATGATGCTTCTCG
The DNA here is from genome assembly GCA_041751355.1 of Pyrinomonadaceae bacterium. GTDB lineage: Bacteria > Acidobacteriota > Blastocatellia > Pyrinomonadales > Pyrinomonadaceae > OLB17. The sequence continues at coordinate 10,883 of JBGSXN010000153.1, read as the reverse complement.
TCGAGACCGAAGGTTTGCTCGTCCTTCGATTAAAGCATTTCCATGGGAACTTTGTTGGATGGGAAGAAAAAGACAGATCGGTGGATTTCAAGTTCGTCAGCAGATCAGGTAGCCGTATGCACTTTAACGGCCTTACATTCGAGCGCGTCGGCAATGAGGGATTACGGGTCTACCTTGCCATGCGGTTAAAGGACGGAACCCTTCGCGAAGAGATTTTTGAATTGAAGCGGACAAATTGAACACTTTTGAATAAACAACGGGAAGAGAGGGATCTATGCCAAACTACATGTTACTTTTGCACGAGGAGCCGATGGACTATTCGCAGTTTTCTCCGGAACAGATACAAGCCGTAATTGGCGAATATGTCGCGTGGCGGCAAAAGATCGAGGCCGATGGCAATTATGTCGGGGGCGAAAAGCTGAAGGATGAGGGCGGCCGCCTTATCGGTTCGGATAATGGGCAACTCCGCGTCACGGACGGACCATACGCCGAGGCAAAAGAGGTGATCGGCGGTTATTTCACGATTTCGGCGGCTGATTACGACGAGGCGGTTGAGATCTCAAAAGGCTGCCCGCATCTTAAATTCGGCGGCCGTATAGAACTCCGCGAGATAGAACAGCTAACATAGGGAATGCTTTCTCCGGGCGAGATCAAAGTTCGGGATTCGATCGACCATCTGTTTCGACGTCATGCCGGGCAGATGGTTTTGGTTTTAAGCCGTATATTCGGCTTTGAACATCTGGATGTGATAGAAGACGCCGTCCAGGACGCGCTCGTCGCCGCCATGAAGAAATGGCCCTTTACCGGCATACCCGCTAACCCGCGTGCATGGCTGATCGAAGCCGCAAAGAACCGCGTCGTTGACAACCTCAGGCGTTCAGTAAAAAGCGATGAGCTTCTAGATGAGGCCGCGACCGCGAACGGGATCGACACGTTGTTTTTCGGAAGCGAAATGCCGGACGACGAGCTGCGGATGATCTTTGCGTGCTGTCACCCGGCAATCGCACCTGACAGTCAGGTTGCTTTAACACTGAAGATCGTCGGCGGCTTTAGCGTTTCAGAGATCGCCCCCGCATTCTTGTCGAATGACGAAGCAGTCGCAAAAATGATAAGTCGTGCCAAGGGCCGGCTTCGAAAACGTCAAGTTGCCCTCGAGATGCCGGTGGCGGACCAACTCAACGCGCGTATTGATGCCGTTTTGAAGGCCCTTTACTTGCTGTTCAATGAGGGATACATCGCATCGGCCGGCGACGAACTCGTTCGAAAGGACCTTTGTTTTGAGGCGATCCGTCTCTGTTCAATACTGGCTTCGCATCCGGTCACGCGGTTACCTCGCGTCCATGCACTGCTGGCCCTGTTCCTTTTCCTGGGGGCACGTCTTTCCGCCCGTACTGGTCTAAGCGGCGAATTGTTGCTTCTCGCGGATCAGGACCGTTCTTCATGGGACCAGGAAATGATTGCAAGCGGGTTACAACATTTTCGGCTCTCGGCTTCGGGCACACGGCTCTCCGAATATCATCTTGAGGCCGAGATCGCCGCAATTTATACTCTCTCTCCCGATTACTCGTCAACCGACTGGGCGCGCATCCTCGAATGCTATGAGAGACTCCAGCAGCGGAAATTCTCTCCGGTTATCGAACTGAATCGCATCATTGTCTTAAGCAAACTCTCTGGCCCCCAGAGCGCTCTCGAACAACTCAACAAACTCGAGCTCGGCCGCGAACTCACAAATTACAGTCTCTTTTACGTTACAAAATCGCACTTCCTAACACAACTGGACCGACTCGATGAGGCCCGTACGGCTCTTACCACGGCTGTGGAACTTACAAACAACGAACCGGTCCGGAGGTTTCTCATTAAGAAATTGTGTGCATTAAACGATGGCTTATTCGCGTGAACCGTGCCGGACGCAGCAATTCGCACCCGCCAGCCCGATCGACTCGCGCCTTTTTATCATTTCAGCATTTTTTGGAGATTCCGTTACGTTGGCGGGAATGTCCCTTATCGTCGACAGCTACATGACCCTGATAGTGCTGTTTCTCGTAGGAATGTTTAGCGGCTTAATCAATATCTATGTTTTAACTATTTTCCAAACCCAGACTCCTAGACGTGACGTTATCACCCTCGTTTTTTGTGCGGTCTTGGCTTAATGGCTGTGCTTGTTCGGGGTGTGACCTCCGAAGTCCGAAGCTCTCCCCGGACCGATGAGTCCTGAGCCACCTTGGCTGCCGCGAGCAGCTTAGAATCCTTTAATAATTTTTCCGCCGCCCGGGCATTCTTACTTGGGCGTTTTTTTGCTTTTGACATAACCTTTACTCCCTGACTCAAGGATAACAGACTTGTTACAGTGTTCTTTACCTCGCCGGGAATTCGCGTCGTCATCTCCGTTGCGGCATGATGCGGGCGAGATGGGCGTCGGGGCCGAGACTTAGTTTGAATATCGAGGTGACTATAGTACAAGTCACAGGAAACGCGATCCGTTAGGCATTGGTTAACAAGCCCTCAGAAGCAAAAATGTTACCTGACGCCCGGAGTCCCCGCTGAGTCTCCGGGCCCAAGAAGTCTCAAGCCTTGACCATTCAGTCGAAGTGAGTGTGCCGAGCTCCACAAGTCGAAATCCACGAGCTTCGAATTCGGGTATGAGATGGGCTTCCAGGTATTTGTCTGTAAGGTCGGGGATACCGAGCCGAGCGATCTCGGCTTTGTCGCGTTCGGGGTCAATGCCTATAACGATCTCGAGAACGCCTTCCGGGGCCGCTATACGTCGGAGCGACGATAAAACCGCCGGATCGCCGACAGCAACGCTCCTTAGCAGACTGCCCCATGGAAAGTGAATATGAATCTCGTCTGCAACGCCGTCGAATTCAGCGGGAAGGTCTTCAACCGCCGCCTGGACGAACATCGCATTCGGCAGTCCGCCTTTTGCCGGTTTGCGCGTCGCTTTCATTGACGGTTTTTCGAGCGGTTTTACGTTCGCGTCGACCCCGATGAAAAACTTGTTCGGATCTGCCCGGGCCGATGCAGACACAAACCGACCGTCCCCCGTCCCGATGTCTATCACTATTCCCTCGCCGGTATGGGGCAATGAGGCTATAGAATTCTTCACGTGTCAGTTATCAAATAGTACTGCCGCGGATGCATCTGATCATATTTCTGTCCTCGCGCGAATCGATTGTAAAGGCAAAACTCCGGAATCGCCAAATATCCTGGACGGATTACTAGACGGATAAAAAAGAATTCAGGTGCTCTCGTTTTGCATTTTCCCAGCCGCCTATGCTAATTTCTACAAACTATGCGACCCGCAATTGTCTAGTTCGCCCGCACCGAAGGCCCTTTGACGGCAGATCTTTCTGCTTGTCCTGAGGGCACACCCAGGCACTATCTGTGCCGTTTTTGTCATTTCACACTGATAGGTAGTTATGCATATACCGGTAGAGGCTCAGTCTGTCGAGCCGGAAGATAATTCGTTCAGGTCGGTAATTCGCGAGGCATTCAGGGGAACGCAGCGGGATTTTACGAGCGGGTCGATCATGGCAGGGCTGATAATCCTGGCGATCCCGATGATCCTGGAGATGTCGATGGAGGCGATATTCGCCATCGTTGACACTTTCTTTGTCGCAAAACTCGGGGCTGAGGCCGTGGCCGTCGTTGGCCTGACGGAATCGATCCTCGCCCTCGTCTATGCTGTCGCGATCGGTCTGAGCATCGGGGCAACGGCGACGGTCGCGCGCCGGACCGGAGAAAATGATCCGGAAGGTGCTGCGAGGAGCGCCGCACACATTATTTATCTCGGGATGATAGTCTCGGTGGTGATGGGAGCCCTCGGGGGTGATCTTTGCAGCGGATATTTTAAGGCTGCTGGGTGCGGAACCTCAGGTTATCGAGCTGGGGACGCCGTTCATGCAGATCATGCTCGGTACGAATGCCGTTATCGTCTTTTTGTTCTTGCTGAATGCCATTTTTCGAGGAGCGGGCGATGCGGCCATCGCTTTGCGGGTACTTGTTGTTGCCAATCTTCTGAATATCATCCTCGACCCGCTGTTTATCTTCGGGATCTGGATCTTTCCCGAATTAGGGGTTACGGGTGCCGCGGTAGCGACTGTTATCGGCCGCGGGATCGGTGTGGCCTATGCTTCGTGGGCACTGTTCTTTCGCGACAACGGCGGCAGGATCGAGATCAGGCGGCGGCATTGGAAATTCGACCCAAAGCTGCTCTGGACCCTTGTTCGGCTTTCCTCGGTTGCGGTACTGCAATTCCTGATCTCGACCGCGAGCTGGACGGGACTCGTGATCATCATCGCCGGGTTTGGGAGCGTTGCGATCGCCGGTTATCAGATCGGGCTGCGGGTGATAATATTTGTCATTTTGCCCGCTGTAGGACTGGCAAATGCGGCTGCGACGCTCGTAGGGCAAAATCTCGGAGCCGGAAAGCCCGACCGTGCAGAACGCTCAGTGTGGATCGCCGGATTTTTGAATGCAGGGCTGCTCGGGCTCGCGGGGCTGTTTTTTATCATCTTTCCCGATCTGGTTATCGCAATATTTACGGATGACCCGGCGATCTCGGCGTATGGACGCGATTGCCTGCGGATCGTGGGTTATGGGTATGCCTTTTACGGGCTTGGTATGGTGATGGAAAGCTCTTTCAACGGGGCCGGTGACACGGTTACGCCAACATGGCTAAACTTTCTCGTATTCTGGATGTTCGAGATCCCGCTGGCGTACGTGCTTGCTTATCACTTCAATATGGGCCCGAACGGAGTGTTTTGGGCGATAACGATCGCGTTCTCGGTCCTGGCCGTTGCAAGCGCGCTGCTATTCAAACGAGGGAAATGGAAACTGGTCAAGGTCTGATCTCGATTGAGGTAAAATATTCTTATGACCTCGGACGTATTTCCCGATCCAGCGACCTACGAGTATCCCGACTGGGTCGCGATCGGGAACTATTTCTTTCGCTCGCATGACGTGGTGGCATTCGGAACGCCGCTGACGGTGAATAACGTTCGCGAAGCCTATCTGAAGGGCATTTTCCCATGGCACACTGACGGCATTCCGCTGCCGTGGCATTGTCCGGAGCAGCGGGCGATACTCGAATTTGATGATCTTCGGGTACCGCGAAGCCTGCAAAAGGCACGGCGAAACAGCGATCTGACCTTTACTATCGACAAGGATTTCAAATCCGTGATCCGCGAATGTTCGCTTGCATACCGGCCGCGGCAGGGCGGTACGTGGATCACTAGCGAGTTTGAAAAGGTTTTTGCCGAACTTCATCGTGCCGGCATGGCCCACAGCGTCGAGGCCTGGGATAAAGGCGGAAGCCTCGTCGGCGGGCTGTACGGCGTTGATGCCGGCGGTGTTTTTTGCGGTGAGTCGATGTTCTACAAAACAGCAAATGCGTCGAAGCTCTCGCTGCTTTTTCTTATCGACCATCTTAAGTCGCGAGGCTCGACCTGGCTCGATTCGCAGGTAATGACGCCGCACCTCGATATTCTAGGGGCGACGGAGATCGACCGTTTGGAATTCCTGGAAAAATTAAGGCTAACGCAAAATGCTAAGCTGAAACTGTTTTGATATGCCGCATCGTCAACGTAAAAACATCAGGCCCGGGATCGAGGTCGCGATCGTTCTGAAAGAAGAACAGCGGACCGGCAAACAGACCACCGGCGTGGTAAAAGACATCCTGACAAATTCGGAGAATCATCCGCACGGGATCAAAGTAAGGTTGACTGATGGCCAGGTCGGGCGAGTTCAAAAGATCCTGGTGGAAAACTGACTCAGCGTACTCCGCGTTTTCTCTCAGCAGTCTCTGCGTTAGAATATATTCCTCAACACAGAGTGCCGCTAAGAGAACGCAAAGTACGCAAAGATTATGTCTGACAAATTCCTCATATACGGAGCCAACGGTTATACCGGCGAACTGATCACGCGATACGCGGCCGAGCGCGGGATGAAACCGATATTGGCAGGGCGGAATGCTATTGAGATCGAGGCTCTGGCTAAGAAGCATCATCTCGAATACCGCGTGTTCTCGCTCGACGAAGAGTATCGTATCGACCAGACGCTGCAGGACGTGGATCTGGTGGTGCATTGCGCCGGGCCGTTCTCGCTGACATCGCGGGCGATGGTCGAGGCTTGTCTGCGGACGAAAACGCATTACACAGACATAACCGGTGAAATAGCTGTATTTGAAGCGATGGCCGCGCTCGATCAGAAGGCAGAAGATGCCGGAATAATGGTGATGCCAGGTGTTGGGTTCGACGTTGTACCGAGCGATTGTCTAGCCCGTCACCTCAAGGACCGGCTGCCGTCGGCAACGCACCTCTCGCTTGCCTTCTACGGCAAGGGCGCTCGCCTGTCACACGGCACACAGGCGACGATGACGATGAATGTCGGAAAGGGCGGCGCGATCAGAAAAGACGGCAAGATCACAAGCGTGCCAGCGGCTTGGAAGACGCGCGAGATCGATTTTGGCGAGGTCACAAAGACGGGCGTAACGATCCCCTGGGGCGACGTCGCGACCGCGTATCATTCGACGGGGATACCAAATATCGAGGTCTTCACGGTAGTTCCGCCGTCGGTTCTAAAGATGATGAAAATGAGCCGCTACCTCGGCTGGCTGCTCGCAACCGGTCCCATTCAGGACTATCTCCAAAAGAAGATTCCCACCGGCGGTCCCAGCGATGAAGAACGCGCAAAAGGCAAAACCCTTCTCTGGGGCGAAGCCCTCGACCTCAACGGCAACCGAGTCGAATCACGCCTCCAATGCCCCGAAGGCTACACCATGACCGCCCTCGCTGCGCTCAATATCGCTGAAAAGATCCTCGACGGCAGTTTCACCCCCGGCTTTCAAACCCCCGCCAAAGCCTACGGCCCCGACCTCGTGCTAAAGATCGAAGGCACCGCCCGGCAGATGTGAATTGACCTAAACCAAGCGCAATCCGCCCGTGATACAGGCGGTTCTGACAAAAACGGGGTTGGCGGCGTTATCATTTTTCCCGTACCTGATACTTTTCCGCTGTGAATTACGCATTCACTTCTCGAAGGAGAAGTGTTATGGCAATCAATGAAAATGTTCTAAGACAACGGCCCGGCAATCCCCGCACGGGTACCAACGAAAATGTTCGACGACCGCGTCACGTCGATCGCGGGCTTTTTCTGGCGGCTGCGATCGGGTTTCCGCTTTTGGTTTTGATCGGGTATTTCAAGTCGTACTACTTCAGCGCTTTTTTTGACGTAAGGCCGGTGGCGAACGCACTGGTGCACGCGCACGGCGTGGTTATGACGCTGTGGGTCGTTTACTTTGTATCGCAAGTCGCCCTGATACGGTCGAGAAACGTAAAGCTGCACATGACGATGGGGTTGGCGGGCATCGCGCTCGCTTTGATCGTGATAGTGGTCGGGATGGCTACGGCGGTCGACGCTCAATTGGTTCGCGGGGCCGCGCCACCCGGGGAGAATCCGCATGCGTTTTTTGTACTGCCAGTTTCGGACATGACGCTGTTTGCTATATTTTTCGCTGGGGCTGTCTATTTTCGCAAGCGGCCGTCCGAACACAAGAGCCTGATGCTGCTGACGGCGATCGCCTTTTTACCGGCGGCGTTATTCCGCATATCGGCCGTACCGCCCGAATATGCAATGCTGTGGGCGTTTGGCGTTCCGGCACTTATCGCTCTCGCGTGTCTCGCATGGCATTCGTGGAAGCACGGCAAGGTCAACAGGGTTTTTGCACTCGGCGTTTCGCTGATCTTTGTCGCGATACCGCTGCGGACACTACTTATGGGTTCGAAAATCTGGCTGGATCTCATGGCCTGGCTGGCGGGGTGAACAGTGAGCAGTTAATCGTGAACAGTGAAGAGTGAACAGTGACAATGAAGAGTGAGTGAACAACGAAGAATGAAGAGTCGGCGTGGGCGGCGGGCAGTCGGATCCTTATTGCTAATTGCCTGTCGCCGACCGCCATTACACATCTAAATTCTTCACATCCAGGGCATTGTCCTCGATAAATTTGCGTCGGGGTTCGACCTGGTCGCCCATTAGGGACGGTGAAATAGCTGTATTTGAAACGATGGCAGCGCTCGACCAGAAAAGGCAAAACCCAGCTCTGGGGCGAAGCCCTCGACCTCAACGGCAACCGAGTCGAATAACGCCTCCACACATTGACCGCCCCTCGCCGGCTTTGAACCAATCAACGATTTATCTAATCGACCACCTCGAAGTCGATCCACTGGCTTGATACCGCGTTTCTGCCGGTGGCGAGGTCGCGTACAATCACTTCGAGCGCGTAGTCGCCGGTCGGCGTATCGGGTTTCAACCTCAGGTAGGCGTAATCCAGTATCCGAGACCAATCGGGATGCTCTTCAAGCCGGGTGATCTGCGGCTTACCCTCGCTGACGAGTTCGCCGTTTCGATAGAGGTTGGTCTGGACGGACAACTTCGGTTTGCCGGTGGTGCTGTCGGTCCCGGCATTATAGATGTTGAAGGCGTAGGCGAGGATCATCCCGCGACGGAAAATGCGGATACCCGGCACCGACGGCGATACGGTCATCGAGATCGCATTGGCCGGGTCGGTCACTGTCGGTATCGAGAACTTACCACCCGTGGCGGCGGCTGTAACCGACAATCCCGAAACAGTCAGGCCGGCCTTGCCGAGATCAGGGATTCGGACGACCTGCCCGGCCGAACCTATCGTCTGGCTGTTAACGTCACGTACAGCCATCCGGAAATTATACGTCCCCGCTTTTTTAATGCTGACATCCGTCGAATAGATGAGGCCATGGCGGCGAATGACCGGCAGGGCCGCGGGCTCGACGGTGAAACTGTGAGTACGGCTGAATTCGTCGACAACCTGATTCTTTTCATCGAGCGTAACCGCAACAACGTCGAAGACCGCCTTTTTCATACCTTTGGGATCGTCCATGAAAGTTATCGAATCGCCATCCACGTGAGTCATCGACCGAACGTAATTAGCCCCTTTTCCAGAATTTCCGAAGAATGCCGTTAGCCGCAGTGCGAGGCCAGCCCGGGGCAGCGGGGCCACAATCGCTTCGTAAAGGTCGCTGTTTGCGCTGCGCTGCCGTGCGGGAGCGGGTGCCGGCGTTACACTTCCCATAAATCCCGCACGCGACATTATGCGCAGTCCGGGCCTTTTTATTCGAATATCGATCTTGTTGAAATTTTTGCCCTTAAAGGTTTCGCCTTCGGGTTCGTAGGCGACGAGATAATAGCCCTTCTCGAGCTCTAACGCCTTTTGGACCGGGACGTGGAGAAAATTCTGGTTACGGTAAAAGTTGCCACCGGTTTCACTGGCTAGCAGAATAAGTCCGTCCTGCGACAGGGTGACGTCACGCATTCGCTCGCTTGCAATACTCTCGGACGCATTTGCACTATCACGGGTCGAAACCGCATCACGCGACTCGATCATTGACGGATCGAACAAGCCGCGAACGTCGATGGTGTTGAATACAACCGATGCCCGGTTGGCCAAATCGGTGAGGTCCCTCATAACAAGGCTAGCTCCTGAGCTGCGGCCATCGCGAGAGAACATCGGCATTCCATCGGACATGAAAAACACGATCTTTCTTCCGCCGGCCTGCTCGAGCCCGCGGATAACGTAACGCAGAACGCCGATCGTCCCGACTACCTGATTACTGCGGCTAAAATCTTCGGTCGATTCGCGCATCTTGCGCTCGGCCTGGGATTCGATCTGGACCGAGACACTTCCTTCCGGCGTGATCTTGTCGTATGTATTGGGCTTTGCGCCCGCGAAAAAGCTGCCGTCACTTGTGGAGCATGGGCCGATTGCGGGATACCAGCGGATCTTCTTAGCCGCCCGCATCAACAGGGATCTGTCGGAGGTGTATTGCTGAAAAAGGCTGCTGCCGGACCGCGTCTGATATATGGCGACACGGTCATCCGGCAACATTTGTTCGGCGATGAATTTCTCAAGTGCCTCACGTGATGCTACCATTCCGAGTTGTGACGCGAGGCAATTGCCGTCGTCAACAACGAAAGTTATCAGTCTGCCCCCGCTCGAACGACCGCCGCGTACCGCCGATGGAGATCCCGGCGGAAGCCCAGCAGCCCAGCCGCCGGACGGCCGGTTGTTAGTATCGGTACTCACATAAGAAAAATGGGTGATCTTCTGCGGCCTGCCATCTTCGAGTATCTCGAAATCGCCGATAGTAAGATCCGTGATCTGGCGACCGCCGCCATCCGTCACTACCGCGTCAAACTGGACCAGCTTTGATGTTATCTTGACAACCTCGTCGTCCGCGGGCTGAATCGGGGTTGCCTGCTGGGAAAGCACCGCGTGAGTGAATAAAAATGAAAAGATTAATAAGGCAAGTAACTTCATGGGAATTTTCATGAGATTAAAACGCTTGAGTAAATTTGGATTTTAAAAGCTCCATCGGGGTTACCTAAAAACCGATCCGGACGCAAAGCGAAAAGTTCTGTTGTCGGGGCCCCGGACCGCGATCTCGAAAACATGAAAACTACTGAACGTCGGACAGACGGTGAGACGCAGTTTACGTCTCGCCGAACTGGAACTAAGAATCGTATCAAACGTCCAGATTCTTCACATCCAGGGCATTGTCCTCTATAAATTTGCGGCGGGGTTCCACCTGGTCGCCCATTAGGACGGTGAAGATGCTGTCGGTCTCGATGGCGTCCTCGATGCGGACCTGGAGCATAGTGCGTTTGTCGGGGTCCATGGTGGTTTCCCAGAGCTGCTCGGGGTTCATCTCGCCGAGGCCCTTGTAACGCTGGATGGTAAGGTCCTTTTTGGCCATCGACATTATCTTTTCGAGCAGCTCCTCACGCGACCCAAGCGTATCGCTGTTGCCGTTTTCGCCGATGACGAAGGGGCCGGGAAAATCGAGGTCGAG
>JBGSXN010000152.1:0-2240 GCA_041751355.1 Pyrinomonadaceae bacterium | reverse complement strand
TGAAACCCGTCACCCATCACTGTTTGCAGTTCACTATCTAGCCTTGCAGCTTTGCCCTGACTGCCTCGCTGAGTGCTTTTCCGTCGACGGAGGTGCCGGCGAGGCGGGATTGGGCGGCTTTCATTACCTGGCCCATGTCCTTCATTGAGGAGGCGCCTGTTTCTTCGACAGCGGCGGTTACGGCGGCGTCGATGTCTTCGCGGGTGGCGGCCTGGGGCAGGTAGGCCTCGATTACGCCGATCTCGGTGATTTCTTTCGCGGCCAGCTCGCTGCGGCCGGCCTTTTCGTATTGCTCGACGGAATCGCGACGCTGCTTGACGAGGCTTTGCAGGGCCTTTTGGACCTCTTCGTCGGTCAGCTCACCGCCTTTTTCGATCTGGCGGTTCATCAGGTTGGCCTTTACCATGCGCAGCGTGGAGAGTTTGTCGGCGTCTTTGGCCTTCATGGCGGCGGTCAGGTCGGCGGTGATCGTTTCCTTTAAGCTCATGAGCCTAGTTTAGTTATGCCGCGGACGCGAGGCAAATGGACAGCCGATAACGGATGATGGAAAATATCAGGAACCGTTCTGATAGGTTTCTCTTTCTCGTTCCCGGTTTGTTATGAAATTGCGTTGGCGATTCGGTATTATTGCGGGCCTGTTCCTGGCCGTTTTTTCATTGTACCCGCAGATGAAGATGATCTACCTGCGCGGGTCTGACTGGAACGGCCATTACGCTTACAACGATATCGACGAGGTCGCGTACGCTGCCTATCTCAAGGCGCTCATCGACGGCCGTCCCCGGAGAAACGATCCGTACACGGGCCGGGATGATGCGCCGGGTGATCCGCAGCCGGAATCGTTGTTCTCGATACAATTCGCGGGGCCTTATACGATCGCCATCCCGGCGAGGATACTCGGGATCGGTGCTCCGTGGGCGATGACCATCTCGGGGGCAATAGCGGCGTTTCTGACCGCGCTTGCCATATTTTGGCTGATCGGGATGATGACCGGGGATTCGGTCTATGCCATGGCTGGAAGTCTCGTCGTGCTGGCCGGAGGTGCGCTTTTTGCCGGCGAAGGGGCAATAGGCGAGATCAGCGGGTGGAGCTATGCGTATCCTTATTTTCCGGGGTTCAGGCGCTATGTGCCTGCGATGGCATTTCCCGCTTTCTTTGCGATGGTCGCCCTGGTTTGGAAGTTACTAGCCGCAGATCGAAGAGATGACGCAGATGCGGGCCATTCTGGATCCAGGCCGTTTTACCGGTCACCGGTGTTTTTGATCGCCCTGTCGGCACTGGCATTCGGATATACGGTTTTTTCCTATTTTTACGTCTGGACCACGGCCGCGGCGTGGCTGGTTTGTCTGGGCGTTTGCTGGATCGCCGCCCGGCCGGACGGATACCGACGGGACCTGAGATACCTGATCGGTGTCGGCGCCGGAGCTTCGCTTTTCCTCATCCCTTACGCTTATCTGCTATCCAACCGTTCGCACACGATGGATGATGTGCAGATGCTGGTCCGGACACACGTCCCGGACCTGTCGCGGCCGCCGGAGCTGATCGCGTTCGCCGTGATAGTGATGATCGCCGTGGGTGTTCTGCTCAGGATCTTCCCGCTAGGGGACCGGCGAACACTTTTTATTATCTCACTCGCTATGACCACGATCGTGGTCTTTAATCAGCAGATCATTACGGGTCGGTCGCTGCAGCCGATCCATTATCAGGTGTTCATTGGCAATTATGTCGCTGGGCTCGCTGTCGTTTTGACCCTTGGCTTGATCTGGAAGAGCTTTTCGGCGAGTCAAAGCACGACGGTAAAATTCACCGCAGCGTCCTTAGCACTATTGGCTATTATCTGGGGATTCGTCGAATGCCATTATACGGTGCGTATTCTGGATGACGTCAACATTGCTCGTGACGAAGCCTATCCGGTAGGCCGGCGGCTGGCCGAACTCGGGGCAAATGATGCGTCGGCTCATAAGCGTACCGTACTGTATTTCGGCACGGCCGAGGCCGATGACCTTCCAACCGTGGCACCTCAATCAGTGCTTTGGGCACGTCATCAGCATGTTTTTGCGGGCGTTACATGGGAGGAAAATAAGGAACGATACTTTCAGCAGTTATACTACGAAGGGGTTAGTCCCGAAAATCTCGGGAATGGCATGAAGCGAGGCCATGATTTTGTTTCGATGATAGCCATATTCGGCTGGGGGCGTCATACCGACCGCTTAAATGCAGAATATAGGCCATTGACCTTTGGC
>JBGSXN010000151.1:0-7213 GCA_041751355.1 Pyrinomonadaceae bacterium | reverse complement strand
ACAAATTTGTTCCGCGGTCGCGATGATGAATGAGGCAAAGAGCGGTGAGGTTAGCTACGTGACCGAGAATGTTCGCAGCCCGTCGAGGGCCGTAACCTTATCGGACGATGAGATCCGGGAGCGGATGAGCGGCAATCTCTGTCGGTGCGGTGCGTACCCAAATATAGTGGCGGCGATCCGCGAGGTTCATACCGGAAAAGCGACCGACCATATGGGAATGACCGAAATGGAGGGATCAAATGCGGCCGTTTAAATTCACGCGGGCCGGTCAGCCAGCAGCAGCAATACAGAGTGTTACAGCTAACGCGGCTGCCCGTTACGTGGCTGGCGGGACCAATATTGTCGACCTGATGAAAGAAGGCGTTGAAAATCCGACTGAGCTGGTCGATATTTCTCGTCTTGCATTGACCCAGATCCGTTCGACCTCATCAGGCATCTCGATCGGAGCGATGGCAAGAAATACCGTTACTGCCAATCATCCGCTGGTCCGCCGTGATTATCCGCTGCTGACGCAGGCGATCCTCGCGGGCGCATCACAGCAGATCAGGAACATGGCGACAAACGGAGGAAATGTGCTCCAGCGAACGCGGTGCACCTACTTTTACGATATCTCGATGCCGTGCAACAAACGCTCGCCCGGTTCCGGCTGCGGAGCAATGGAAGGTGTAAATCGGATGCACGCGATCTTTGGTTGGTCCGACAAATGCGTGGCGGTCCACCCATCCGATATGTGCGTCGCGCTCGCCGCTCTGGATGCCGTTGTAAATGTCCAAGGTGCGGGTGGAAAAACGAGGACGGTGCCGTTTACCGATTTTATCCGGCTGCCGGGTGACACGCCTGAAAAAGACAATCTGTTGGAGCATGGCGAATTGATCACCTCGATCGACATTCCGAAGAATAATTTTGCGGCTAACTCGTATTATCTAAAGGTCCGCGACCGTGCGAGCTATGCGTTTGCGTTGGTGTCAGTAGCTGCCGCGTTGGACATGAGCGGCGGAAATATCAAGCAGGCAAGGATCGCCCTTGGCGGCGTCGCGCATAAACCCTGGCGAGCTCACGAGGCCGAAAAGTATCTCACCGGTAAGGCAGCGACCGAGGCGAATTTCAAAGCTGCCGCCGAGGCCGAGATGAAAGCGGCCAGGACCCTGAAACACAATGAATTCAAGCCCGAGCTTGCGAGGCGGGCGATGGTACACGCACTCCAGCGGGCAATGAAAAGCCGCTCGGCGTAACTGAGGTATATATGACGACAAAATTCATTGGCGAAGCGATCAGTCGGATCGACGGCTATCTAAAGGTCACCGGCACCGCAAACTTTTCGACCGACTTCCCGATCAAAAACGTTGCCCATGCCTACATCCTCAAAAGCACGATCGCGGCGGGAACGATATCTGAGATCGATACCGACGCGGCTTCGAAAAGCCCCGGTGTGATCGGGGTTATTACCCATAAGAATGCATTTAAGCTGACGGGTGGCGGCAATCTTCGCGGAGGCGGAATTCTTCAGGCTAATACCGTGGATTTTTACGGCCAGCATATCGCGGTGGTCGTTGCCGAAACCTATGAACAGGCCCGTCACGCGGCCCGGCTGATCAAGGTAACTTACGAAAAGAGCGAGGCGAAAACGGATTTCGAGAAAAGCAAGAGCGAGGCAGCGACCCCCAGATCTCCGGGACGTGCCGATGCGCTTCGCGGAGATTTCGACGGCGCATTTCAGACCGCCGCTCACAAGGTCGACGTCCTGTACACAACGCCGATCGAGCATCATCAGCCGATGGAACCGCACTCCACGATCGCCGTTTGGGAAGGCACGAACCTTACGCTTTACAACGCCTCGCAGATCGTCGGAGCGGTCCAGAATGCCCTCGCCGGAACCTTCGGCTTAAAGCCGGAGAATGTTCGGGTGGTCACGCCTCACGTCGGCGGCGGTTTTGGTTCGAAAGGCGGTGCATGGGGCAATGTTGTCCTGACAGCCATGGCGGCAAAGATGCTGGACCGGCCGGTTAAGCTCGCCCTGACCAGACAGAATATGTTTGATTCGGTGGGCCTGCGCCAGCGAAACGACCAGCGCCTTCGGATCGCCGCATCTGCAGACGGCAAGATAACCGCGTTGGCCCATGACACGGTTACCCACACGGCAACGACCGGCGAATTTATCGAGCCTTGCGGGTTCCTTTCGAGTTTCATGTACGACTCGCCGAACTCCCGCATCACATACCGCGTCGCGCCGATGAACGTGATCATACCGACATTTTGCCGCGCTCCCGGCGAATCGACCGGCAGCTTTGCTCTCGAATCGGCGATCGACGAGATGGCCCATGCACTGAAGATCGATCCCGTGGAATTTCGCATAATGAACGAACCGGGCAAAGATCCGTCCAACGGCAGGCCGTTTTCTTCGAGGGCGACGACCGCCGCACTTCGTAAAGGTGCCGAGATGATCGGCTGGAGCAAGCGTAAGCCGGAGCCGCGTCAGAACCGAAACGGCGATCATCTCATCGGCTACGGCACCGCGATCGGTGCTTATCCGGCACGTCAATCCCCGACATCGGCGAGGGTCAAACTTGCGCGGAAAGGCAATGATGTCAGCGCCGTTATCGAACTTGCCGCCAGCGATCTGGGAACTGGCACCTACACGATAATTGCCCAGACGGCCGGTGAAACACTCGGGCTCCCTATCTCGTCCATTGACGTGAAAATAGGCGATTCAACGCTGCCGCCCGCGGCTGGGTCTGTAGGATCGATCGGGGCGGCAAGTTTTTGCAATGCTGTCAGCGAGGCCTGTCTCCAGGCAAAAAGCGAACTCCAGGCGAAGACGGACACTAAATGGGTAAAGGCCCCGACAATTGCCGAGTTGATGGATGCGGCAAAGTTGACCGATTTCGAAACGCGCGTCGATGCGAAACCGCCGGCCAATGCCTCGCAATATTCCAGTCATTCTTTTAACGCAAACTTCTCCGAGGTTTGGGTGAACGAATCGACCGGAATGGTCAAGGTGCCGCGCCACGTCGCCGTCACCGGGGCGGGCCGAATAATGAACGCCAAGACCGCGCGTTCGCAGATATACGGCGGTTGCATATGGGGCCTGGGCATGGCGTTGACCGAGGAGTCGGTCATCGATCCCCGGTGGGGCAATTTCGTCACGCGTTCGTTTGCGGAGTATCACATCCCCGCAAATTTGGATATCGGCCAGATCGACGTAGCGTTCATTCCTGAGGAAGATTTTGTCGTGAACAAGATGGGCATCAAGGGCATCGGCGAAGTCGGCATCGTGGGCGTCGCCGCGTCTATTGCCAATGCCGTCTTCAACGCCACCGGAAAGCGCGTGCGTGAGCTGCCAATTACCCCGGATAAGCTTTTATAGAAAACGCAAGCCGGTTTCTTGTACACTTCGACTACGCGGCTCGGGTGATCGAGTCGCGATTTTTATGAAAGAGATCAAAGAGATATTGACCAACGTCGCCAGGCTCGCAGATGGCGAAAAGGCAATACTCGCAACCGTCGTCGATGTTCGCGGCTCGGGTTATCGTCTGCCCGGAGCTCGAATGTTGATGCTTGCCAACGGCGATACATTTGGCACCGTCTCTGGCGGCTGTCTCGAAGCCGACGTCCTTGAACGCGCAAAAAAAGTGCTGGAGTCGGGTCAGGCCGAGGTATTTACATACGATACGACCGGCGACGAAAACTCAATATTCAGTATGAATATGGGCTGCCGCGGTGTTATTCAGATCAGGCTCCAACCGATCGGCAAAGAGAGTGCGGTGATCGGCGCAATGCGGGCCGCGTATGAAGATCGTCGGGCTTCGGAGGAGTTTGAGGTGCCGGTCGCGATCATGCTCTTCGGGGCCGGGGCCGACGCCGTGCCTCTGGTGCGGATCGCGGTCGAACTCGGTTGGCAGGTCACGGTCCACGATCATCGTCCGGCATTTTTGACGCGCGAGAGATTCCCGGACGCCAAAACACTTGTCCTGCAAAATGTCGATGAACCGCCAGCCCCGATCATCGCCGATTCGCGTACGGCCGGCGTGATAATGACCCACAATTACGCCCGCGACCGTTTTGTTTTGCCCGCCCTGCTTAGCTCGGACGTTTTTTACATCGGAGCACTCGGCCCGAAACGTCGAACCCAAGATCTGCTCGCGGAGCTCGCAGCCGAGGGACGGACGTTCTCAGGTGAACAGCTCGCCCGCCTGTTCGCCCCCGCCGGGCTCGATATCGGTGCCGATACGCCTGAGGGTATCGCCCTCTCGATCGTCGGCGAGATCCAAAGTGTTTTGAGATCCCGCAGCGGTGGCAACCTCCGCGATCGCGAAGGTTCGATCTATGACCGAAACTAACTCCATTAAGATCGGCGGTATCCTGCTCGCGGCCGGTGGCTCTGCGCGGATGGGCCTTCCCAAACAGCTTCTCGAGTTCGAAGGAAATACTCTTATGCGGCGAGCGGCAGAATCACTCGCCGCGACTGATTGCGACCCAAAGGTCGTTGTCCTTGGTGCCGAAGCGGAAAGATGTCAGGCGGAACTGGGCGATCTGGATCTTAACATTTTCATTAACCGGGATTGGGAACATGGGATGAGCAGTTCGATAAAGGCCGGGTTAAGGTGTTTGTTAGACGTCGAGCCCGCTGCCTCGGCGGTCATCATTACGCTTTGTGATCTGCCGCTAGTTACCGCCGAAGTCATCGAGAGATTTATCGCAGAGTATCGCAGTGTACGTCCGAATGTGATCGCCGCAGAATATAATGGCGTCTGCGGTGTTCCGGCATTGTTTTCGTGTGATATGTTCGATGAGATATTCCGTCTTGAGGGCGATAAAGGGGCTCGAGACCTGATTCGACACGCAGGCGTAGTTGTGCGCATAAACGTGCCCGAGGCGGCGTTTGATGTTGATTCTCCCGATGATTTGATACGAGTTCGTGAGGGGAGCCGGTGAAATTAGCGCTAATTATATTCGGGATCGTATTGATCTTATTTACGGTGCTCCCAATGCTGAAAAAAGATGCATGGTGGGTGCGAATATTCGATTTCCCGCGAATGCAGATCACCATCCTCCTGATCGTCACCTTCGCCGGCTATCTGTCGTTGATGTGGAATCCGGTAATCTGGGAAAACATCTTTCTTACAGTGCTCGGTTTGTGCATGGCATATCAGGGATACATGATGTTCCCCTATACGCGCCTTGCAGCAAAACAGGTGCAGCAGAGCCGTCAGGCGAGAGATGATTCGACGATAACCCTGCTCTTTGCAAATGTCCTGCAGGACAATGACGATGCCGCCAAACTGCGTGAGATCATCGACAAGGCCGACCCTGATATCATCCTTACTGTCGAAACCAACGATTGGTGGAAAGAGCAGTTAAAGGTTTACGAAACGTCACATCCTAATGTCGTGCAGCAGCCCCTCGATAATACTTATGGGATGTTGTTTTATTCCCGTCTCGAACTCATCGATCCGCAGGTGAAATTTCTGGTCGAAAGCCACGTGCCATCGATACATACCCGGGTTAAGCTGCCATCCGGCGATATCGTCGTCCTTCGATGCCTGCATCCGCCTCCGCCTTTCCCGACCATCGAGGAATCGGCAACAAATCGTGACGCTGAACTCCTGATCGTCGGAAACGAAGTAAAGAGCCTCGACGAGCCTGTCATCGTTTTTGGCGACCTGAATGACGTGGCCTGGTCGCGCACCAACTATCTGTTTCAGGACATAAGCGGATTACTGGACCCGCGCGTGGGCCGTGGTTTCTACCACACTTTTCACGCAAATTATCCGTTTATGAGGTTCCCACTTGACCACTATTTCCACTCGAATCACTTCCGGCTGGTCGATTTCCGTAGACTCAGCTATTTTGGGTCAGACCATTTTCCGGTGTACATAAAACTCAGCCTCGAGCCAGATGCAGTCACCGAGCAGGACGAGCTAAAGGCCGAGCCGGAGCAACATAAAGAGGCGAAAGAGAAGATCGTGAAGGCCAAAAGTCTTAGTCGATATCCACATGTTAGGAACATCTACGCTAGGAACGCAGACGTCAAAGTTCTTCGTCTTTGTCGACTTTTTTCGTAAAATTAATATATGAAGGATCCGATTGTTTCCGTTTCTAAAGAAGTCATGGGAGGAACCCCGGTATTTACCGGAACCCGTGTTCCCGTTCAGACTCTTTTTGATTTCCTGATGGCTGGCGATAGTATCGACGATTTTCTGGAAGGTTTTCCTACGGTGAGCCGCGAGCACGTCATCGAATTTCTACAACAGGCCGAGAAACAAATGGAAAAGATCGCTGCGTGAAGATCCTGTTTGAAGACACAAAAAGTCCTTATTAGACGGCCCGTTCGGAAACAAGATCTAGGAATTTAGATATTCGATAACTAGAGATCGGAGTTTTTTTCTATCCCAGCACTCCAGACACTGAAAGCCCCTGGATCGCAGAAAATCGAACAAACCATCGTCTCTTTGGCCTTCTTCGAGCGATACAAACAGTCCCTTATACAGTGAGTTTTCGACCGGCAAAAAAGCGGCATCAATTCGCGAGAGTTTGTTTCGCAACTCAAGGGAATGCCTCGCATTGGCGCTTATGTCACAGATTTCTAGGTTTTCGACACGGTTATTGGTTTGTATGCCGTCCTTGTGATTTACGATTTCGCCGTTCTTCAATTCACGAATAAATCCCTCAACTACCAAACGGTGTACAAATAAGTCTTTCTTGTACCCTGCAAACGATAAGACCACCTTTGCATGCTTATTCGTTCCATGGTTAGAGATGCGTGGCCGAAGAATCCGACCCGTCCAATCGTTTCGAATCCTTCCGAGATCTGATACTGAATACCGTTCAAATCCTGAAATGATTCTCCAGCTTTCGTTTTCGAGAGAACTCATTTTTACAAATTCCTCTCAATAAACTCCGTCATCATTGTGTACCAGTGTTTGACTTGATTCGGGTCGGTGATGCCGTGGCGCTGCGTGGGGTAGAGCATTAGGTCGAATTGCTTGTCGGCCTTTTGCAGTTCGTAGGCGAACTGGATCGTGTTTTGGGCGTGGACGTTGTCATCGATCAAGCCATGGATCAGCAGGAGCTTTCCGTCCAGGTTTTTTGCGTTCTTGAGGACCGAGGTCCGGTCGTAGCCTTCGGGGTTATTTTGCGGCGTCATCATATAACGCTCAGTGTAGATCGAATCGTAGAGCCGCCAGTCGGAGACCATTCCGCCGGCGATGCCCAT
>JBGSXN010000150.1:0-3115 GCA_041751355.1 Pyrinomonadaceae bacterium | reverse complement strand
GCGGTTTATTCCCTGCCACAGACCCATCGATTGATAGCTCAGACGTACCCTCGACATCGCTATTGAGCGGTCAAGTTGAGATCCGAGGCGTAAAGCACGTTCCAGGTTGTTGTCGCGACCATTCCAATTATCGTTGTTATTTTTGCTGCTGATTCGATTGACAGCATCCCGGAATCGTTTGGCCTCGGAGTTGATCTGGTCCTCGCGCCGCGTACCGCCGAGCCGACTGCGGTCGAGATCGCGGTCAAGCTGTTTTCCGAATGCTTTTGTGCGGTCCTTAAGACCCTTCACAATCGAACTTCTGTTGCCGTATTGACCGTAATTACCGTAACCGCTGTTGTTGTACCCCGGATAACGATCATCGTAACGACCGCGGTCACGATTGTCCCGATACTGCGCTGATGCAATCGCCGGTATGCCCAAAACTAAGAATGAAAACGCTCCTAACGCGATCCAATTTCTGATATTTCTCATGGTTTTCTCCTGATCTTTAATATTAGGCAATGATTTGGCCATTGCTCGAACCGTGTAAGTGCAATGCTCGTGCCAATAAAAATCGTTATGTACGCGAAAACGGAAAAGCCCCAATTTAGGGGCTTTTCCGAGCTGAATCGGGATCGGGAATGGGCGGAACCGGCAAAACGCTGAACGAAATCGTAAGTGTTCTGTTTGAGATGGTGAGGCGCCGAAGCGTCAGGCGCGAGACCCACCCGGTCAATGCTTATGAGCCTTGACGACGTTTGAGAGGGCATTCGCGGCACAAATACGGCCGCCCGTCTCGACCTTCCCATCCAGCGAATCAAGCTTATCGGCAGATCCGAGCAGTCGCGCGCGAAGTTTCTCCATCGTAATGTTTGGTTCGTTGGCAACGATCAGGGCCGCGACCCCTGATACGTACGGCGTGGCCATCGAGGTTCCCGATGCTTCTCGGTAGTTGTCGCCCAGCCATGTCGAGAGTATCTCCTTGCCGGGAGCCGCGACATGCACGGTCTTCACCCCAAAATTGGAGAAACTGGCCAGGTTGTCGGTACGGTCCAGAGCAGCGACGCTGACAACGTTAGGCAGGTCGTAATTCGACGGGTAATGAGGACGGCTGTCATTGTTCGACCCATTGTTGCCCGCGGCTGCTACAAAAAGAATACCGGCCTCGCCCGCAGCTCGAATGGTGTCCTCGAGGGCTTTCGACCTACTGGTCGATCCCCAGCTCGCGCTTATAACGCGGACATTGACGCCTTTCTTTTTTCTATCGATCGCATAGTTGATCGCTTCGATCGCGTCGTTAGTTGACCCGAAACCGCCGCGGCCCAGGAATTTGAGCGGCATGATCTTGACCTTCCAGTTAATGCCGGTGATGCCCTCGCCATTATTTCCTTCAGCTCCGATTATCCCGGCACAGTGTGTCCCATGCCCATTGTCGTCCATCGGATCGGCAATGTTGTCAGTGCCGTTATAGCCGTTAAGGTCGTTAAATGTTCCAAGCTGGTCGTCGATATATGCCGGAATATTCTCGGGCCTGAACCACATATTCGCCCGAAGATCGACATGAGTGTAATCGACACCGCTATCGAGAACGGCAACTACAACGTCGTCGCTGCCCTGGGTGGTCAACCATGCTTGCAACGCATCGATGTCGGCACGTTCCTTACCGCCGTCGGTGCCGAGATTGTTGAGAGCCCATTGATCGGCAAAATGCGGATCATTTGGTTGCGGGCCTGCAACGTCCAGATAAACCGCCTTTCTCGAATTCCGTTCTGGCAAAGGCAGATCCAGACGGACCTCGTGATTGACCTCGGCATACTCTACTAGTTCAGTAAGCGCAGCGTACTCATCAGCAACCAACTGTGCGTCGGCGTCATCGAGATCATCGATCACGGCCAACCCGGGGACTGATTCGATTTTGTCTACCAAAGAATCATTTTTCGCTCCGGCAATCGCCCTGATGGTATCGATTGAAACTCCCGGTTTGAATCGCACCAGCACCTCAGGAGCCGAGGCCGGCCTGTCTTCACGCGGGATAAATCTCACCGTCCGCACCTCATTAGTAGGAACGGAAAGAGCGGTCTTCCATCGCTGGATCTGACCAAGTACAGCGGCAAAGATAACCAGGATCGCCGCGATCCCAACGTGTATCCAGATATTATTGCGATTCATCTTACTTCTCCGTGTCTGGGGCCCCGCCTTTCTTCAGCCTAGTCCCAACTCCGAGCTGTCAAAAGCCGAAGCCCCAAAATCAACTTGATACTATGACGAAATTATCGCCCCTAAAGTTGTGCAGCCGCAACTGATATTTATCTGCCCGATATTCATATTTATCACCGTCAGCCTCGAGCTCTATTCCCCATCCGGATGAGATCATTTGGGCTGACATTTCGCCGTCGGCGGGAGCTCCGAGAGACATATCGGGAAAGTCGTGGTCAGACACACTGACCTCCGAAATATCGCTGACCGGAATGTCCAGTCGCTGCGCCAGATCGCGTTTCGCTTTATCGACCGCGCTTTCTTTAGTAAATCCCATATATTTTAAGGTTTTCTAATCTTCCTCTTTCTACGAAAACATGTCAATAAAAGTTCGTTTTGACCCCCATCATTGGGCCGCCAGCTGGTAGGTAAAGTTCCTTGTTATCTCAACAATGGCTGGAACTATGAATGTGGCACAAGCGAAACCCAGTATCAGGCCAGTTATCAAACGGGAAGCTTGAGTGTTTTCCCATATACCGAATGCAGTCAGGGACCAATCGATACCGATCGGGACCAAGGATAGAAAAAGCCAGAATCGCGCGAGCGGTTCGATAGTATCGATACGTCTCCAAAGCGGATAGACTGCGACGCCGAGCAGGATCCCGAAATATACGCCAAAACACCTGGAACAAACCCCCAACTGTTCTCCTAACAGGTGGAATGACCGATCGGGAAGCTGATGACAGATATAACTGAAGAAACTGTATAGAGGAGCAGAAACCGCTTCGAGGCCATTTGCCCGAGCAACCGCTGCGGCTATGATAGCAAGGGTCCATAGAGATGCGAGGGTAAGCGTAATGCCCCATACTCGGACCGCCTGTTTTCGCATTGCTGCCTCTGACGCTGCGGGATTGTACCTCTCCCTCTTTTGGGTCAT
>JBGSXN010000149.1:0-7085 GCA_041751355.1 Pyrinomonadaceae bacterium | reverse complement strand
TTTAGCATCCGTTTCTTTCCCCTTATACCGGAACACGGAAGAACGCGCCTTGACGTTCAGATTGGGTACCTTAGTTAGGCTCCCGATCAGCGTCTCGGTCATCCCGTCCGAAAGATATTCGACATCAGCGTCGCCGCTCTCGTTCACAAACGGCATTACAGCAATGGATTCGATCTGTTTGGAACTTACCGTCGATAAATACCGATAGCCCAAAAATCCGCCGGCAAGTATAGCGACGGCAACTACCGCCGCGACCAGCGGCTTAGCCGCCCTATTTGCGGAGCGGTTGCGTTTTTCAGCAACACTGGCCCGTTGTTTGTGCCAGAACCTCTGCTTCTCCGATACTCCGCCCAAAGATTCCCGAGGCTCCGCTTCCGCTGCCTGAAGCACTGCCGTCTGCTCAGTCGTATGAATTTGCGCGCGTGTTGCCGCTTCAGCCGGCGGCGCGGTCTCGTGCAGGATCGCCGTCTGCGGCTCGTCCGGCGAAGGCACTGATCCCTGAACGAGCGCTGTTCCATCTTCCAGACAAAACGCGAGCGTGTCGTCGTAATAATCTCTCCTACATTCAGGGCATCGTTTCATAGATTTAGAGGGTGGCGTTAGACCTCTCCCATTGCTGCTTGAGTTTGGCAAGCAGTGCCACGTATCGAGGATGCTGACGCAGTTCCTTGAATGCGTCGTCGCTATCAAACAGCGGATAGCATGGAAATCCATCATCAGCTGCCATCTGCAAGTAATCGATCGCTCTATCCGGTTTTTTTAACCGCGCGTAAGCTGAAGCGATGTTGTAGGCAGTATGGTGAAAGTGGCCAAAGTCCTTTCCGATCTCTTCGGCACGGGCTATTGCTGCTTCCGCTTCGTCAATCTTGCCTGCGTTTGCAAGTAGCATTGCCTTGACGCTTGTGCCCACGCCTCCTTCATCACCGGGATATTCACGTAAGTACCGAGCGATCATTGCCTCTGCCTCATCATTCCGGCCGAGTTTGAACAACGCCGTCGCGGTCTGAAACGCATGAAGCGATGGGTTCTTTTCCAGCGGCGTGCTCTTGAAGAATGCATATGCCTCGTCGTATTTACCTCGGTAAAGGTCGATAACACCGTACCGAAAACGCGCGTAAGTGTGTGCGGGATTGATCTCGAGTGCTTTTGCGATCTCAGCCCTGGCCTTATCGAAAAGGCCGAGGTGGAGATAAACGAGAGCCAGCTGATGGTGGGCTTCACCCAGCGTAGGATCTAATACTACCGCGCGCTTGTAAGACTGGACAGCCTGTTCATGTTGAAAACGATTTGTGTGTGTCCAAAGAAGTACGCCGCGGGCAAGATGCGCTTCTGCGAGGTTCGGATCGATCACAAGTGCTTTTTCGACGGCAACCTGCGCGTCCTCATTTAATTGTTTACGCTCGGCTGGCTTGGCAAAATAGAACGCCTTGATATTATAGGCTCGTGCTAGGGCTGACCATGCAGCAGCAAATTTTGGCGCATCCTTAACTATCTTTTCAAGCAACTTGATGGCCGCTTCACTGTCCTCTTTATTCTCACTCGAAAGCAGGACCTTCGCCCTCAGATAATCGTCGTAAGCAGTCTGCGAAGGTTTGTACTCTAACTCCAAAGGACGCGTGGCCAACCAGTATCCGACAGATATTGCCAGCAATGCTCCTAGAGCAATGAAAGGTAGGATTAAGCGACGGCGAGTCGGTGCTGCCATGGCTTTCTTAAACACGTTTGACATGATGACCGTTGGTGCATCGCCGCTCGCCGGCCCCTCGAGCAGCGCATTCCCGTCGTCGAGACAATACAGCAGCGTATCGTCGTAATAATCCCGTCTACATTCGGGGCATCGTTTCATTCCTTACCGCCCAAAAAATTATTTATCAACACCACGTCGTTGCTGACTCTACCACGGGAGAGAGCTAGTTGCTTGCCATCGCGCGAGTAGGCGAACGAAAGGATCTGGTCGGCTTTGAAGTCAGTTAACTGCGCTGGTTTCCCTCCATCTAGCGGTTGAGCGAAGATATTTGAGACACCTCCTTCTGAGTTGATGTAGGCGATGGCCCGGCCATCGGGTGTCCATCTATAGAAAGGAAGCGTCGGAAGGACATCGTCGGTTTTGAAAGGCTCGCCACCGTCAAATGGGGCAAACGCGATACGCCACGGCGCATTCTCATCGCGATAGAGGTAAGCAACCATCTTACCGTCCGGAGAAACCGTCGGCACCCTGGAGAGTTTGTCCGT
Source organism: Pyrinomonadaceae bacterium (assembly GCA_041751355.1). Taxonomy (GTDB): domain Bacteria; phylum Acidobacteriota; class Blastocatellia; order Pyrinomonadales; family Pyrinomonadaceae; genus OLB17. The sequence continues at coordinate 4,853 of JBGSXN010000149.1, read as the reverse complement.
CAGCTGCACGGGGTCGCCGCCCTCAGCCGGTATCTTCCAAACGGTCCATTTGCCAGAAGACGTACGGTAAACCAGCCAGCGTCCGTCGGGTGAGAATTGCGGATTCTGCTCGCCGCTTGCACCGTTGGTCAGCTGTCGCTGGTCGCTGCCGTCCAGGTTCATACGCCATAGATGCGGGACGCCGGTTCGGTCCGAGTGAAACACAATATAGGCTCCATCGGGTGAGACCGCCGGGCTTTGATTGATGCGGGCATTACTCGTCAGCTGTTTTGCACCTGCGCCATCGGAGCCGGTTATCCAGATGTCATCGGTTCCGCTCGCGTTCGAGTAATAGACGATCCTTCCGTCGGGCGTCCACGCGGTAACAACATCGGCTTTTGCCGTGCCGGAAGTGACCTGTCGAGTGTCGCCAGCATCACCCAACCGGGCAACCCAGATATTTGCCTCGGTTTCCGATTGAACGACGGCCAAAGTGCCTGAGCCGGGAGCAAAGCTCAGACCAATATAGTTATTCAGATCGTTGGTGAGTTGGCGTGCTTCGCCGTCCGCGTAAGAAAGGTGCCAGATCTGAAATCCGAATGTCTGTTCCGGCGTGCCTAGCATGAATATGCCGCTGCCGTCTGCCAGCCACGCGAGCCTACTGGCCCGTAACCATCTCTGCTTGGTTAGCTGCTTTACCGAACCATCGGCTATCCGCGCTTCTGAAATAGTTGCGTCGTTACTCGGTAAATTTGACAGAGCGTAAGCGATCCTCTCGCCGTCTGGCGACCACGCAGGTGAGGCCGGCAGTTGGGCGGGATCATAGGATACGAGGTTACGCTCGTTTGTCCCGTCCGCATTTGCGATCATTAACGATGCCTCTTTACCCTGCTCGACCCTTACGAAAGCGAACTGCTTACCGTCAGGGGAAAACGTTATCGGAGAAGAGTGCACATTTTCCAGCAATTTTCTCGGCGGACCGCCAAGCGTCGATATCTGAAAGAGGGCTCGGTCCGGATATTCTTGCGATGCGATGTTGTAGTAAACGTAATTGCCGTCTGGCGAGAAGGTCATGCTGTCGGCATAGAAGACAGCGGCTGGCTCGACGATCTGTACATTGCTCTGCGTTGCGACCTGCCGTGTCCAGAGGCTCTGTCGTCCGCCGTCGATCTGAACATGCACGACGTATTTGCCGTCCGGCGAGATCCCGACGCCCGACGCCTTTCCGGTTGTAGTCAACCGGGTTAATTTTGCCTTCTGAAATGAAAACTCGCGCTCCGCGTCGTTTAACTTAAACCTGTAAATGCCGTACCCAATTACGCCAACGAACAGCAAAATCGCTGTTCCAATAATAATCAAGGTCCTATATCTGCTGCCCTTCGCTTCCCCTGCCGCTGGTGGGGCCTTTTCATTATGAGACCGACTCGCAGCCTTTGGTTCGCTGGGCTCCTCAGAGAGCCTCAACCCCATGGCCGCCGATCCCGGATCGGAAAAGATAGCGGTGGGCGGTTCATCGGGCGATGGCACAGAGCCCTGAAGAAGCGCAGTTCCATCTTCCAGACAAAACGCGAGCGTGTCGTCGTAATAATCCCGCCTGCATACAGGGCATCGTTTCATAATTGAATATTCCCCTCGGCCGAAGGGCCATCTTCAATTTTCACTCCTGCCTTGCGAAGTCCGTCCATTAGCTTTTCGACAAGTTCGGGTGGGTACCACTTCTCAAAGTCACCGCGGATGGTCAGGGCGAAATCGGGGTTCGCGGCCGTTATCGTTTGTATCGTCTTTTCTGCCTCCTTCCGTTCGTCGAGCTGTCCGTGGAGGGCTGCGAGCAAGGCTATCGTGAAAAGTTCGGCCCCGCCGCCCCGCGTAAACAACTTGGTCAGGAACGGACGGGCTGCTTCGTAATCGCCTTTACGATAAGAATCCAGGAAATGCACGGCCCAGTACCACCCGGCATGGTTCGGGTTCAGTTTTCGAGCCCGTTCCGCCAAGTCGCAGCCCCGCTCCCAATCACCTGAAAAGGCAAGTAAATGGGCCAGGTATTCGAGCGTGGACCCGTCCATCGCGTTTAGCGAGATCGCCCTATCAGCAGCGTCCTTAAAGGCATCGAATTCTTTTCGGAAAAACAGAGCCTGTGCCATCGCCAGCCACGCAAAATGACTTGCGTGCGCTGCGTCAACGGCCCGCCTCGCTGCCTGAATCGATCGGCCCAGCGGGTCAGGCAGCACGTTAAAACCAAAGCGGTGTTCTTCACCATACATCATCGCCAGCATCGCCCAGGCGTCGGCGTTACCCGGGGCCTGCTCGACGGCACGCTCTAAACTCGATCGCAGGATCGCATGTTCTTGCGGGTCGATCCGCTGATAATAGCCATAACTGCGCAGCACCGCTTCATACGGAGTAAGATCCTCGGCAGGCTTGCGGCGTACTGCCTCGCTCATGCTTTGCGGCAGAGCGCCGTACCAGTCGGCAACAGTGGAAACAATGCGAGGGACCAGTTCATCCTGCAGTTCGAAAATATTGTCGGCACTAAACCGCCGTTCATAGGTCTCCGCCCAAAGATGTGCTCCCGTGCTCGCGTCGATCAGCTTCACGGCCACACGCAACAAGGAACCGGCTTGCCGCAGCGTCCCTTCCATCACGTACCGCGCCCCGATATCCCTGCCGATCGAACGAGCGTCTGATATTTGGTCAGCGTCTTGCTCTACGGAGTTCCGCGCGATAACCCTGAGATAAGAAAAACGCGATAGGCCGGTAATTATCTCGTCAGATAAGCCGTCTGCTAGTGCTCTGATGTCCGGATCCGATCCTATATAACGGAACGGTATCACCGCAACCCAAAAGCCGTCCTCGGACTCTTGTGTACTGTTGGTCATAGGTTTGGCTTTAGAATTCAGCGTCGCCGTCCGCGGATCATCACCGAACTCGCCACCCGCAAACGCGTCTCCGCCCGAGAAGATCGCCGTCGTCGGTTCATCGCCTGCGCCGGAACCACTCGCCGGCCCCTCGAGCAGCGCATTTCCATCGTCGAGACAGTAAAGCAGCGTGTCGTCGTAATAATCTCGTCTGCATTCAGGGCATCGTTTCATGCTTTCTATTCCGGCAGATTGAGGCGTTTCAGCATCGCCTTGAACCGCGGCCCGTCGCGGAGCCGGTCCATAAACGGGTCTGTCTTCAACCGCTGCAGAAACCAGTCGCGGTTTTGATACGACTTTTCGAGTTCCGCAAATGCGGCGTCTTTATCGCCGTTCAGAGCAAACGTGACGGCCAGCCAATAGATCATCACGTAATCGGCTTTCTCCGCCTGTCTCCACTCGCCGACGATCTTCATCACCTCGTCACTCTGGCCGGCTTTTGCGTAGGCAATGCCACGTTGAGCCCTAGCCTGGTAGGATGGGATGATTTGAACCTTGTCCGATATGGCAAGTGCGTCCCTGTACATACCTTTGGCGTTATAAGTGTGTGCCAGCCAGCTCAAGGCCCCGACGTGATTCGGGTCGAGTTCGTGCGTTTTTTTTGCCTGCTCCAACGCCTCATCAAAGCGTCCGGCGTACATTAATACGGCTGCGTAATTCGCCCCCTGCTGGATAGATAGAGGTTCCAACTCCATAGCCTTTTTCATCTCGGCCACGGCCTCGTCGTGCCGACCAAGTGGGCTGAGGTAAACCCACGCGTACCGATAATGAGTGATGGCGAGATTCGGATCGAGTTCGAGAGAGCGTTTGAATCGACGTTCCGCTTCCGGATAATCCCAGTCGTGAGTTGCGGCGATCATTCCGGCGACAGTGTGGGCCTCCGGAAGGTCGGGGTCGATTTCGAGGGCCTTTGCAACCGCCGCCTTTGCTTTAGGCACGCATTCCTGTGGAGATGCGTAAGGGTAGGACGGGATGGTCGAATACGATTCCGCTATTCCGGCATACGCGAGGGCGAAATTCGGATCGAGCTTGACAGCCTGTTCGAAAAGCTCAATGCTCTTGTTCATGTCGTCTTTTGTTCGGCGGGCGAAATGAAACCGCGCTTTTAGCCAGAGCTGGTAGGCTTCGCTGCTGCTCGTATATTTTTTCGTCAGGCCCTTTTCCTCGCCGGACAACTTTAGTTGCAGTTTTTGAGTGATAGTCGCGGCGATCTCGCGTTGGGTTGCCAGCAGCTCGGAAATCTTGCGGTCGTACTGCTCACCCCAAAGAACCTTATTATTTACGGCGTCGATCAACTCCACGCTGATGGTCAGATTGTCTCCACGCTGCGTCATCCGGCCAGACATAACGGCTCCGACGCCAAGCTCGGCTGCGATCTTCTTCGCGTCAAACTCCTTCCCCTTGTATCGAATGACGGAACTGACCGGGCTGACTTTCAAATCGGGCAGTTGTGACAGACGGAAGATCAGAGACTCCGCAATGCCATCCGAAAGATAATCCGTATCCGCGTTGCCGCTCCGGTTCTCAAACGGAAGTACGGCAATTGAGTTGATCTGCCCGCCGCCGGCTGTACTGAAGTATCGATAACCAAAGTACCCGCCAACCAACAGTAGTACCGCAACCACCACAGCGATTAACGGCTTTGCCGCACGATTCGCCAACAACTGCGGCTTTGCCGCTCTATGTGCGGAAAAGCTCGGCTTTTCCGTCGGCTGCCTTATAGGATTCTGAGGCTCCGCCTCCGCTCCGGTGTGAAGTATAGCCGTCTGGTCAGTCGTATTGATCTGCGCGCGAGTCGGAGCTTCGCCCGGCGCGGCTGTCGAGTGCAGGATCGCCGTCTGCGGCTCGTCACCGAACTGGCCGCCCGCTGACGCAGGCGGTTCTGACCGCGACCCGCTCGCCGGGCCTTCGAGCAGCGCGTTGCCGTCATCGAGACAATACAGCAGCGTGTCGTCGTAA
>JBGSXN010000148.1:0-2387 GCA_041751355.1 Pyrinomonadaceae bacterium | reverse complement strand
GGCTTTGCGAAAAGCATCTGTTTCGCCGTGGATGGAAGGGTCGCCTTCTTGTACACGGCGGTTATGGCCGCGACCGAGGAGATTTCCCTCGCCGTCGAATAATGCCGCGCCGATAGGGATGCCACCCTCGGCCAAACCCGCTCTTGCCTCTTCGATCGCGATGTCGAGCATCGCCGTGACATTAAGTTCCATAAAGAATGATTTTAAGTGCTTTGCGGCCTCTATGCTAATCTGAGGTCATGTCACAGAATTTTCAGCCCGGTGATTACCTCGTTTTTCAGCTCGAGGCGGGTTTTGCACTATTGAGGCTATTGAATATCGACAAGGATGGAGAAAATATCGTCTGGCATGTGGCGGCCTATAACGAGTATTTCCCCGATGTTGAGAGTGCCGAGGCTGCAATTGATGAGCCAGGTAAATTAACGATTTCGAATCCTCATATCGCGTTAACTGACCGAGCCTTCGCCAGCACACAGGTCGCCCGGCTGATGAATGTACCTCTGACTGACCCGGAGCTCGATGAATTTAGACAGTGGCAAAACGATCCTGAGCGTATCGTTGCCGATCGGTCGGTGAGGCTGATGCTCGGCTTACGATGAGCGCTGCTTCGTTTCCGAAAGTTCTCGTGTCGTATGATCTGTAACGCTGGTCGGAACAAAGTTTTCGAGGTCGGCCTCTTGTAATAGCCTCCCGGTGGCTGGAACTTCTTCACTTTCTGGTTCCTTTGGTTGTTTTCGTTTCTTAAAGTGTTTTCTCAACTCCAGCGTGCGCCAAAAAGTCTGTATTTGCCATATTCCCATGGCGGCAAGCAGGACCGAAGTCGTCAAAATGAGTGGTTGAGTGCTGGCAGGAAACCCGCGATTCACGAAAAGCAGTACGGAGAGAGTAAAGCAAGCGATGATCGTCAACGCGCTGAGTATTAGATTTGCCGTCACGTGTTCCTGCGGTGTGATTGATTTCTTGGGGGGTTTAGTCGGATCAGTGAGATAAGTGCCGCATTGACGACAGAATGTTTCAGATGACTGATCTGCTTGTCCGCATTTGTGACAGAACATGATTTAACTAACGATTTTAGACGGCCAGAGGTTCAATAGATATTCCGTCGTTTGAGTTCCTTCCGTATCAGCGATAATTCCCTGCTTACTTGTCCTGCAGCCGAAGAATTCTCCTCGGCCCGGCGGATCAGATATGGAATTGAGTCGGCGACGGGGCCGTAGGGAACATATTTGGAAACGTGATAATCTCGGGCCGCTAAAACGTAAGAGATGTGATCGCCCATTCCGTAGAGCTGCGAGAAAAGAATATTCGGGTGATCAGCCGGGATGCCGCGGTCGAACATTTTCTCGGCAAGCAGCTTTGTGCTGGCATCGTTGTGCGTGGCGGCAACAAAAGCTACTTCGTCGACATGTTTCAGGCAGTAATCGATCGCCGCATCATAATCGCGGTCAGTCGCGGCCTTGTTGGGTTGTATGGGCGAAGGATAGCCCATTTTTTGAGCGCGTTCCCGCTCTTTTTCCATATAGGCGCCGCGCACAAGTTTAAATCCCGGGAAGTATCCGTCGAGTTTCGCCTGTCTGCGGGCCTCTTTTAAATATTGCAGCCTGTCCGTCCGGTATAGCTGAAGTGTGGTGAAGATGATCGGCTGCTCGCGGTTATATTTCTCCATCATCTCGATGGCCAGCCGGTCGATGGCGTCCTGTATCCAGGATTCTTCGGCGTCAATGAAAAGCGGCTGGCCTGCCTCGTAGGCGGCGGCACAGATCTCATTAACTCGGATGTGGATCCGCTCGCATTTGGCCTGGCTTTTGGCATCGAGTTTTTTCTTCAGGCTCAGGCGTTCGAGAGTTCCAAGTGGGGCGACGCCTGTAACCTTAAATACCGCGAAAGGAATGGCCGGATCATTTTTTGCGCGTTCGATCGTCCTGATTATCTCGGCTTTTGTATCGTCAAAAGCTTTTTCAGTAGACATGCCCTCGACGGAATAATCGAGGATCGCCCCTATTTTACGCCGGCCCAGGGCATTCACTGTCTCCTCGCATTCCTCAATAGTTTCACCGCCACAGAAATGCTCAAAAACAGTCGATTTGATCAACCCCTCGACGGGCAGGCCGATTGATAATGCGAATGAGGTTGCCCGCGTGCCGAAAGCATTCAGGAACGGCGAGTTGAGCATCTTAAACAGCCTGTACTTCTCTTTTAGCTCAGCATCGGATTTATCGATGTAGGCTGCGGCGGTGTCTTCGAGGTCCAGATGGAATGCGCTCATAAAGACGTTACTTTACCACAGCGAAAATCAGAACACAGTGACGCGAGGCACTTCGACATCCGCTGACAAAATTGTATGAGCCCCGGTTTTGCCGTATCATCAATATTTTTATACTTGGCTG
>JBGSXN010000147.1:0-2216 GCA_041751355.1 Pyrinomonadaceae bacterium | reverse complement strand
TGTTGTTTGAGAATTTATAGTGTGATCCGTCCGGCTTTATAAAATAAACGTTTTGGAGGATACGCGTTATGCCTAATGCAAAGAGGTTATCAGCCGAGTTTATCGGAACGCTTTGGCTCGTTCTCGGGGGATGCGGGAGCGCCGTTTTGGCGGCCTCGTTCCCGGATCTCGGCATCGGTTTTGTAGGAGTTTCGCTCGCGTTCGGTCTTACGGTTCTGACGATGGCCTATGCGATCGGCCATATTTCGGGATGTCATCTGAACCCCGCGGTCACGCTTGGACTGTGGGCCGGAAAACGGTTCCCGGCAAATGAGATCCTACCGTATATCATCGCCCAAGTCCTCGGCGGCATCGCCGGTGCAGGAATCTTATATGTCATAGCGTCTGGACGGGCTGGGTTTTCGCTTGCCGGGGGCTTTGCGGCCAACGGGTTCGGCATTCACTCGCCGGGACAGTATGAGGCGGTGGCGGGGTTTGCAGCCGAGGTCGTGATGACGTTCTTTTTCCTGATCGTCATTCTTGGTGCTACCCACGGACGCGCACCGAAAGGGTTCGCCCCGATCGCCATCGGCTTTTGTCTTACGCTCATTCATCTGATCACGATCCCAGTGACGAATACCTCGGTCAACCCGGCACGCAGTACCGGGCCGGCGTTGTTCGTCCAGGGATGGGCGATCGAACAGTTATGGATGTTCTGGGTCGCACCGATCCTCGGTGCCATGCTTGCCGGGATCGTCTACGGCTGGATGGTCGGGGACGATGAAGTGCCGCCCGCCCCGCCTGTCGTCGGAGAGCCAAGGGATGTGGATGGGCCTGTAGCGGATGTAGTTGTGGTCGAGGAAACGATCATCGAAACCGTCTCAGACGACACCGAGGCAAGGGAAAAAGACGAATAGGCGAAACGCGGTTTCGCCCGCTATAATTAAGAGTTAGGGAAAGGTGCAAGAGTGGTTGAATTGGCAGCATTGGAAATGCTGTGAACCTCAAAAGGGTTCCGTGGGTTCGAATCCCACCCTTTCCGCCATAAATAAAGTAGGAAGGATAAAGGAGGAAGGATAAATTGAAGATTATTCTTTCTCCTTTATCGACCTAAATGCTGGTGTGTGAATGAAGATCTGAAAAAAAGGACCAGGAGTTTTGCCATCCGCATTATCAGGCTATTTGCGGCCCTTCCGAAATCGGTGGAGGCACAGATACTGGGAAAACAGGTTCTTCGTTCAGGGACGTCAGTCGGAGCACAGTATCGCGAATCGCAATTCGCAAAGTCGGATGCTGATTTTATCAGCAAGATACAGGGATCGCTTCAGGAACTCGAAGAAACTCTCTATTGGCTCGAACTTCTTGAAGAGTCAGAGTTTTTCCCGAGAGAGAAACTTAAACTGATCCAGCTTGAAACGATGGAGCTAAAAGCGATCTTTATTACGATCGCGAAAAAGGTAAAAGAGCGAAAGAATTCGATTTCCTGACTTTATCCTTCATCCCTCATCCTTTATCCTTCATATGGCTTCAGGCTCCGCACAAGGTTTGAGTTGTGAACTCCGCTAGGCGAGGAATCGAGCAACGGTAGCAATTTCAACCTGTGTTGCGATCAAGTCTGAAGCCACCATTTTTTACCGTGAAGAGCCGAATCGGCGAGTAATATTATGCGACCGGCCAACGCTGTTCTTTCTGCCATTTCGGACGAGGAATACGAACGCCTGCTGCCCCATCTTGAGGCGGTCACCCTAAAGGCCGGCGAAGTTCTCCACGAATCACATTCCGCACGTAAAAGTGTTTATTTCCTTGATTTCGGTGTTGCTGCAATGTCGGTTCGAACCGCGGAGGGAGCGGAGCTCGAACTAAGCATTGTCGGCAATGAGAGCACCGTGGGCGAAAGGGCGATCTTTGATTACGATTTCTTTATCATCGAATGCGCGATGCTGACCGACGGCCGAGGGCACAAGATCGATCCGAAAATTTTCAAGGCCGAGTTTCGGCGCGGCGGCGATCTGCATGACATCGTGATCAATAACCTCGAATCACGAATTACCGAGGCATCGCAAACTTCGCTCTGCAACCAGATGCATTCGATCAGGGAACGTCTTGCCCGCTGGATGCTGACACTGGCCGATCGTGCCGTCAGCGAAGATCTGAACATCACTCACGATGTCATAAGAAAATCTCTCGGCGTTACGCGTTCCTCGATAGCCCGGGCGGCAATGAAGTTTAAACGAGAG